>JBCCWM010000024.1:0-19922 GCA_039193505.1 Pseudomonadota bacterium
GAACGCGGGCCGTATGATGGCGGGCAACCCCACCGCGTCGAGGGCGTCCATCGCCTCCTCGAGGGAGTTGGCAATGGTCGCGCGTGGGTTCTCGAGGCCGATCCGCGCCATCGCCTCGCCCACCGATTTCATCGCGGTGGTCAGAAGCGGCTCCGCGCCCGGAAATTTCTCGAAGGCGAAGCGGGGGATCTTGGTGACGACATAGTCGATAGTCGGCTCGAAGGAGGCGGGTGTCACGCCGGTGATGTCGTTGTCGAGCTCATCGAGCGTGTAGCCCACCGCAAGCTTGGCCGCGACCTTGGCAATCGGAAAACCCGTCGCCTTCGACGCAAGGGCCGAGGACCGGGAGACCCGCGGGTTCATCTCGATCACGATCATCCGCCCGTCGGCGGGGTTCACGGCCCATTGGACATTGGAGCCGCCGGTTTCAACGCCGATCTCGCGCAGCACCGCAATCGAGGCGGAGCGCATGCGCTGGTACTCTTTGTCGGTCAGGGTCAGGGCGGGTGCGACCGTGATCGAGTCGCCCGTGTGCACGCCCATCGGATCCACGTTCTCAATCGAGCAGACGATGATGGCGTTGTCGGCGCGGTCGCGCACGACCTCCATCTCGTACTCCTTCCAGCCAAGGAGGCTCTCGTCGATCAGGATTTGGCTGACGGGCGAGGCGTCGAGCCCGCCCTTGCAGATCGCCGTAAAGTCCTCGCGGTTGTAGGCAACGCCGCCCCCGGTGCCGCCAAGCGTGAACGCGGGCCGTATGATGGCGGGCAACCCCACCGCGTCGAGGGCGTCCATCGCCTCCTCGAGGGAGTTGGCAATGGTCGCGCGTGGGTTCTCGAGGCCGATCCGCGCCATCGCCTCGCGAAAGAGGGCCCGGTCCTCCGCTTTTTCGATGGCGTCGCGTTTGGCGCCGATCAGCTCAACCCCGTGCTCCGCCAGAACGCCCATCTCGTCGAGCTTCAGCGCGGTGTTGAGCCCCGTCTGCCCGCCCATCGTGGGCAGGAGCGCGTCTGGATTCTCCTTTGCGATGATCTTGGCGACGATCTCGGGCGTGATCGGTTCGATGTAGGTCGCATCCGCGAGCCCTGGATCGGTCATGATCGTCGCGGGGTTGGAGTTCACCAGGACCACCCGGTAGCCCTCCTCGCGCAGCGCTTTGCAGGCTTGGGCGCCGGAATAGTCGAACTCGCAGGCCTGACCGATGACGATTGGGCCGGCGCCAATGATCATGATCGACTGAATGTCCGTCCGTTTCGGCATTCCGCCCCCCAACCCCAGAAAATCCAGGGGTGGTTTAGGGTTCGCCACGCCGTGGTACAAGGGCAAAGGGCCGCGGTCGGTGAGGTCGGGCGGCGACGTTCACGCCAGGAGGAGGCGACCGTGGCAGCGCTCAGATATGCATGGCAGCGCGCCCGCATGGCGCTGGCGCTCGGCGCGCTCGGTCTCGGCACAAGTGCCGTGGGGGAGGATGCGGCAGGCCTCGCCGAAGCGCTCCGGACCGCGACAGGGGCGCCGGCGGTCGGCGTCGGTCTGAGCCGGGCCGGACGTGTCGACATCGGCGTGGCCGGGCTCACGCGGGCGGATGGGTCGGCGCAGGTCGCGGTGGAGGACCCCTGGCATGTCGGATCGCTGACGAAAGCGATGACGGCGACGCTCGCGGCCCGTTTGGTGGAGGCGGGCCAGATCTCGTGGGACGACCCGGTCGCAGAGCATTTGCCGGATCTGGTCCCCGATGGCTCCCCCTATGCCGGTGTGCGCCTCGCGGATCTGCTCGCGCATCGAAGCGGCCTGCCGGCGAACCTCGAGCGTCCGGGCGATCTCGGCGACGGAGCGCCCGCCCGTCGCCGCTATGCATCCGACATCCTGCGTCAGCCACCCGATGGCGCCACCTACTCCAATGCCGGTTATGTGGTGGCCGCCGCGATGATGGAGGCCGCAACCGGCACTGCATGGGAGGCGCTGATCGCCCGGGAGGTCTTTGTGCCCCTCGGGATCGGCAGCGCGGGCTTCGGCGCACCGCCCCGTCCGTTCGGCCACCGCACGGGGGTGTGGGGGCAGCCCGTGCCAGTGCAACCGGGGCCGGCCGCCGACAACATACCGGCGCTCGGACCGGCCGGTCGGGTGCATCTGACGATTGCGGATCTGCTGGCCTTCGGCGAGGCGCATCTCACGCGCCGCAACGACATCCTGAGCGCGGCGAGTTGGGACCGCCTCCAGACCCCGGTCGAGGGCACGAGCTACGCGCTGGGTTGGGCGGTGCCGCGGGCGGGGATCCTCGGCCATGACGGTTCCAACACGCTCTGGCTCGCCCGGATCTTGATCGATCGCCCGCGTGAGACAGTGATCGTTCTGGTCAGCAACTTGGGCGATACCGGGGTCCAAACTGACGCGTTCGATCAGATGGTCCGGCGGATCCTCAAGGGCCCCTAGCGCACCGGCCAGCCTGGCGGACCCGGCTCCTCCGGGGCGCCTCGTCTCAAGAGATCGGAGCGCGCGTCAGGGGATCGGCCAGGCGGCCTCTGCCTCCAAAAGCCGGGCACGCTCCTCCGCATACCAGGTGCGCCGGATCGGGATCCGGTCCTGGTGCCGGGCGAGCTGGAGATGCGCGACAAAGATCCGGTTGTGGCGAAAGCCCACTTCCGCGCCCACGAGATAGACTTCCCACATGCGCGCGAACCGCTCGTCATAAAGGGCCGTTGCCTCCGCCCGCCGGGCCAGAAACCGCTCCCGCCAGATCCGGCACGTCTCGGCATAGTGCAGCGGCAGGATCTCGATGTCCTTGATCAGGAGTCCCGCCGCCTCCACGGCTGGAAGGATCTCGCCGAGAGAGGGGATGTAGCCGCCGGGAAAGATGTACTTGTCGCCAAAGGGTTGGGCATGGAGTTGCGGTCGCGGCTGCGCCATGGAGTGGATCAGCGCAGTTCCCTGTTTGTCAAGGAGCCGTGCGACGGTCTGGAAATAGGTCTTGAGTTGCGGTCGGCCGACATGCTCCAGCATGCCGATCGACACGATGTGGTCGAAGCTGCCCTCGACCTCGCGGTAATCGCGGAGATCGAACCGGGCCTGCGCGCCCGCCGCGGAGGCCCGCTCCGTTGCGACGCGTCGCTGCTCCTCCGACAGCGTGACGCCGGTCACGTCGAGCCCTGCGACGCGGTCGAGGTAAAGGCCCATGCCGCCCCACCCGCAGCCGATGTCGAGCACGCGCGCCCCGGGCTTTGAGAGCAGTTTCGCCGCCACATGACGCTGCTTGGCCCGCTGTGCGGCCTCGAGCGTCATATCGGGGTCCTCGAAATACGCGCAGGAGTAGTTCATGTCCCGATCGAGGAAGAGCCGGAAAAGCTCCTCCGTCAGATCGTAGTGATGTGCGATGTTGCGCCGCGCCAGTCCGATGCCGGCCCGTTGGCGGAGACTGTCGCGGAGGGCGCGCCACATCGCGGCGGGGAGGCCAGCCATCGTCCATCCACGCGCCACGCCCCCGCGCGCGAGGAGCGAGACGAAGTCGTAGAGGCTCCCCTCCTCGATCTTGAGCGTGCCGGCCATGTAGCACTCTCCAAGCGCCAGCGCGGGATCGCGGACCAGCGCCCGCACGGCCGCCGGGGTCGCGATCCGCACGACCACCGTTGGCAGGGTGCCGTCACCGAGCCGTTGGACGGCGCCTGAGGGGTAGTGGACGGTGAGATCGCCCGGCCGAACGATCCGAGCAAAGGCCGATTTGAGCATGGCTTCCATTGCTCGGACCCTAGGCGAGGCCAGCTCCAACCGTCCAGCCCACGGCACCGCCTCCGCGTGACCTCGGCACCGACGCACCCGGCGCGCGGACGGAGCGTCACGGGCCGGATACCGCATCGCTCCTTCCGAAAGGCGCTTCGCTGCGTGGGCGGTGTCAGGTCTCCCCTCCGCGCGTTGCGATCAACCGACAGATCCCGGCGCCGCAGGCCGCAAGACGCCGGGACCTGGTGCCAAGGGCCAGATCGCACCGACGGTCGCCTCCCGCGGGACGTCAACGCGATCACCACCAAACCCGCTTGACCGAGCGTTCGAGCGGGCCTGTGGTTGGTCTCTTTCCGTCGGAAAGGGTACCGGATGCCGGATCCACTTCGGTCGGGCTTGACTTCGGACGACAGCGGAGGTCAATCGGCGCCGAACCGCCCCGGAGGATCCCATGCACGCCTATCGCAGCCACACCTGCGCCGCGCTCACCACGAGCCATGTCGGCCAGACCGTGCGCCTCTCCGGCTGGGTCCACCGGGTGCGCGACCATGGCGGCGTGCTCTTTATCGATCTCCGCGACCATTACGGCATCACCCAGCTTCTGGCCGACACCGACAGCCCTGTCTTCTCCGCGGTCGAAAGCGTCCGGTCAGAGTGGGTGATCCGCATCGACGGCACCGTAAAGGCCCGCGACGCTGCCCTCGTGAACCCCAACATCCCCACAGGCGAGGTCGAGGTCTTCATCCGCGACCTCGAGGTCCTCGGCCGTGCCGACGAACTGCCGCTGCCGGTCTTCGGCGATCAGGACTATCCGGAGGAGACGCGCCTCACCTACCGCTTCCTCGACCTCCGCCGCGAGAAGCTGCACCGGAACCTCGTCCTCCGCTCCGACGTCATCGCAAGCCTCCGCCGCCGGATGACCGAACAGGGCTTCCGCGAGTACCAGACCCCGATCCTCACCGCCTCCTCGCCCGAGGGCGCGCGCGACTTCCTGGTGCCGTCGCGCCTCCACCCGGGCAAGTTCTACGCGCTGCCGCAGGCGCCCCAGCAGTTCAAGCAGCTGATCATGGTCGCGGGCTTCGACCGCTACTTTCAGATCGCCCCCTGCTTCCGCGACGAGGACCCCCGCGCCGACCGCTCCCCGGGTGAGTTCTACCAGCTCGACATGGAGATGAGCTTCGCCACCCAGGAGGACGTCTTCCAGGTGATAGAGCCCGTCATGCGCGGTGTCTTCGAGGAGTTCGCGCCCATAGGCGAGGACGGCCCCTGGCAGGTCACGCCCGAGTTCCCGCGCATCGCCTACCGCGACGCGATGCTCTGGTATGGCTCCGACAAGCCCGACCTCAGGAACCCGATCAAGATGCAGATCGTGTCGGAGCACTTCGCGGGCTCAGGCTTCAAGATCTTCGCCTCGCTCCTCGAGAAAGAGGGCACGGAGGTCCGCGCCATCCCCGCCCCCGGCGGCGGCTCCCGCAAGTTCTGTGACCGCATGAATGCCTTCGCCCAGAAAGAGGGCCTGCCCGGCATGGGCTACATCTTCTGGCGAAGTCCATCGTCTGAACTTGCGGAAATCGAGTCGCAGCGAAATGCACTTGTCAAGCGTATGATGGCACTTAAAAAATCGGAGAGTGGCAGCCTCGAACATGCGATTGAGCTCGGTGAAATCAACGAGAAGCTCAATGTCCTGAATGAGAAAGTTCAAGATAGGGGCTGGGAAATCGAAGCCGCTGGCCCCCTCGCCAAAAACATCGGACCAGAGCGAACGGAAGCCATTCGTAAGCAATTGGGCTTGAATGCGGGCGACGCGGCGTTCTTCCTCGGCGGCTATGCTACGGATTTCGAAGCCGTCGCGGGCAAGGCGCGCAACGTCATCGGGCAAGAGCTGGGGCTGACCGCCAAGGGCCGCTTTGACTTCTGCTGGATCGTCGACTTTCCGATGTACGAGAAGGACCCGGAGACGGGGGCGGTCGACTTCTCCCACAACCCCTTCTCGATGCCGCAGGGCGGGCTCGAGGCGCTGGAGACAGAGGACCCGCTCGAGATCCTCGGCTACCAGTACGACATCGTCTGCAACGGTGTGGAGCTCTCCTCAGGCGCAGTCCGAAACCACAAGCCCGAGATCATGTACAAGGCCTTCGAGATCGTGGGCCACGGCCCCAACTTCGTCGACGCCAATTTCGGCGGCATGCTCAACGCCTTCCGCTACGGCGCCCCCCCGCACGCGGGCATCGCGCCGGGCGTCGACCGCATGGTCATGCTGCTGGCCGAGGCCGAAAACATCCGCGAGGTCATCATGTTCCCCATGAACCAACGCGCCGAAGACCTGATGATGCAGGCCCCCTCCGAGGCCACCAACGAGCAACTCCGCGATCTGGGGCTGCGGCTTATTCCGCGGGAATGACCAACGGGCCGGTGAAGTATTCAGGGTCCTCTCCCTCGGGGCAGATCCAGCCATTCTCGCGGTAATCGTCTTCCGTGAAATTGTAGAATGCGAGCGCGGCAATACTGATCGCGATCTCCTCGGCTCCCTCCGGCCAGCAACTGGCAATGCGGCGCCCGGGGGGCAGGATCGTGCCCTCGTTGCCGATCATCCCGTCGAGTTGCTCCTGCGTCGGCCCCTCTCCTCCGCTGAAGTTGGTGTCATGAGCCTGCGCACCTCGAAGATTGGCGCCAGCCCATGATACGAAGCGCATCGACGCCTGTGTCAGGAACGCCCCCTGCATCCACGCATGGCTGAAGCTCGACCCGTTGAGAAACGCGCCGGTGAAGACCGCCCCCTCCAACCGCGCGCCGCCAAGGTTCACTCTTCCCATTTGCGCAGTGTTGAAGTTCGCCGCATCCAATTGCGCTCTCGCGAAGATTGCACCATGCAACTGCGCCCCGGCTAGGAGCGCCCCCTCCATTCGCGTTCTGTGGAGGTCCGCCCCTGGCATCCGCGCTCTCAGGAAATCCGCGTGCTGCATCTGCGCGGCGCTGAGGTCCGCCCCCTCCAACTGCGCATCACTGAAGATCACCCTCGCAAGGTTTGCCCCGGAGAGGTTGCAGCGATCGCCGCCGCAGTCGGACAGGTCGGCCTCTGGCAGGACGGCGTTCGGGGCCTGGAGGTTGCGAAGATCGACGGCGTTGCGCACCAGCGTGTCGATGTCGTCGCGGCGGCCGTAGCCGCCGGCCAGGCTGGCCAGCGCGACATTTATGCGGTCCTGTTCGTTGTCCGCCTCCCCGGCCACCGCGATTTCGTTCTGGCGTTCGAGCTCGGCGCGGTAGGCGTCGCGGTCCCCCTGTCGGGCGGCGAGCTCTCGGGCTAAAGCGGTGCGCTCGTCGTAGAACTGGTAGAAGGCGACGGCAAAGCCCACGAGGGCGAGGAGGATGCTCCAGGGCTCTAGTTCGGCGATCCATTGGTGCACCTGTGCGCCGCGAAGGCGGTCGAGCACCGTCGCGCGTGGGCGCGTCGGCTGACCTCCGTTGCCCCGGCGGGCGGCGGCGCGGCGGATGCGTCTGGCCTTGAGGCTCATAGGTGCCAGTCTAGCGTGGGTGAGGCGCGGTTGAGTAGGCGCTCAGAAGATCAGCTTTGTGAGAAACGCCACAGCAAGGGCGATGAATGCCATGCCCGCCACCGTAAAGAGCCCGTCGCGCATGACAAACCCCACGGCCATCAGCGAGACGGCCATGCCGAGGAGCGAGGAGGTGAGGGGCAGAAGCTCGAGGAACGGCATCGCGAGGCCGCAGAGCATGCAGAGGAGTGCGGGGGCCAGCGCGAGCGGTGGGCGGACGAGCGCGCTGAGGCGCGGCCTGCCGCGGCGGTCGAGCCAGCGCGCGGGCGCCTCCAGCCGGTCGAGCGCGCCGAGGAGGCTCTTGCGCCCGATCTGGCGGTTGAGGAGCACCCGCGGCAGCCAGACATGGCGCCGGCCGAGGACCAGTTGGAGCGCGATGAGCGCGATGATCAGGCCGCAGACGGTCGGGAGGAGCGGGATCCCCGAGAGCGGCGTGACCACAATGAGCGCGGGGAGGAGGAGGAGCGGGCCGTAAGCGCTCTCGCCAAAGGCCGCGAGGAGATGGCCCACAGTGACGCGATTGCCGTCCGCCGCCTCCCGCACCCGTGCCAGGATCTCCGCGACCGAGTGCGTCTCGGGTGTGGTGTCGGTGGGGGGTCCGGTCATCGCTCCTCGCTTGGCCCGACGTGGTGCTCCGATGTCAGGCGGTGGCGGCGAACCGCACCAGACGCTCCGCTGCCTCGTCGAGCAGGCTGTCGGCGGCCGCGAAAGAGAGGCGGATGTAGGGCGAGAGGCCGAACCCGGCGCCACCGACGACGCCCAGATTGGCCTCCTCCAGAAGGGCGTCAACGACGGCAGCCTCGCTGTCGAACCGTCCGCCGAGGAGGCGAGAGACATCGATCCAGAGGTAGAATGCACCCTCCGGGCGGAGGAGGCCGAGCGCGGGCGCCTGCGAGAGCGCATCGAGGAGCCTGTCGCGGCGACGGCGGAGCGTTTCTGTCTGGGCGACCACGGTCTCGAGCCCTCCCTCAAGGGCGGCAATGGCGGCCGCTTGGGAGATGCTCGACGGGTTCGTGGTCGACTGCGATTGAAGCGTCCTCATCGCGGCGATGAGATGCGGCGGTCCGATGGCGTAGCCGAGGCGCCAGCCGGTCATGGCATAGGCTTTGGAGACCCCGTTGACGGTGAGGATCTGATCCCTGAGATCCGGGCGGAGGGCCGCCGGGGTGGCATGTGCGACGCCGTCGTAGACAATGTGCTCGTAGATGTCGTCGGCGATGAGCAAGATGTCGGGACGGAGGCCGGCGACAAGCGTCTCGAGGTCGCTGGCCGGCAGAACGGCTCCGGTCGGATTTGACGGTGAGTTGAGGAGGATGGCGCGGGTGTTGGGGGTGATTGCCGCAAGGATCTCAGCAGTGTCGGGGCAAAACCCCGCGCCGGCTCGGCCAGGCACGAGCACTGGTCTGCCGCCGGCGAGGCGCACGATGTCAATATAGCTGACCCAGGCCGGGATTGGGATGATGACCTCGTCGTCGGATCCGATGACGGCGAGAAGCGCGTTGTAGATGCACTGTTTGGCGCCGGTCGAGGCAATGATCTCGTCCGGTCGGGCGGTGATGCCGCTCTGTTCGGCCCGCGCCGCGATGGCAGCTTTGAGGCGGGGCGTTCCGTCGACGGCTGTGTAGCGCGTGTCGCCGGCCTCGATGGCTGCGATTGCGGCGGCGCGGATGTGCGCGGGCGTCGGGCCGTCGGGCTCCCCCGTTGTGAGCGAGATCACAGGCCGGCCCGCCGCTTTGGCCGCGGCCGCGCGGGCCATTGCGGCGGCTGTGGCTGAGCCACCAGTCCGGTGCATCTGTTGGCTGAGCGGGATCACTGGGGCTGCCTCCGGGTCTCGATGTCGTGCTCCGCTGGGGCTGGCCGCCGGGCCATCGCCGCGCGCGCGCGGCGCCTGCGGCCTTGCCGCAGGGCGCACGGGCCACAGGCCCGTGCGCATGGCCTTTCCCGCCATCCAAGCGCTGCATGCAGTGTCCGCGTTGGATCCGGATTGGCGGCTTGCGCGCGATCCCTCATCGAGAGCGGAGCGCGGCGAGCGCCGCCAAAAGCCCTGCGGTCGAGCCGTCCTTCTCCGACGCCCCGGCGCCGCCCTCGATCAGAGGCAGCATCGTTTTGGCGAGCTCCTTGCCAAGCTCCACCCCCCATTGATCGAAGGAGTTGATCCCCCAGATCGCGCCTTCGACAAACACCCGGTGTTCGTAGAGTGCGATGATCCGGCCAAGTGTGAACGGATCGAGGCGGCGGTAGAGCAGCATCGTGGACGGGCGGTTGCCGGGGAAGACGCGGTGCGACGTGTCCGCGACCGGGCGGCCGATCATCAGGGCCTCTGCCTGGGCGAGGCAGTTTGCGAGCAAGAGGTTGTGCTGATGGCGGAGATCGTCCTCGTGACCCTGGGCGGCCGCCAGAAACTCGCATGGCACAACCCGCGTGCCCTGGTGGATCAATTGATAGAAGGCGTGTTGGCCGTTGGTGCCGGGCTCCCCCCAGACGATCGGGCCCGAGGGATCGCTAAGCGGGGTGCCGTTCAGCGCCACACGCTTTCCGTTCGATTCCATATCGAGCTGTTGGAGATACGCGGGCAACCGGAGGAGCCGCTGGTCATAGGGCAGGACAGCGCGGGTCTCGTATCCGCAGATCGTGTTGTGCCAGATCCCGGTGAGCGCCAGCATCAGCGGCATGTTGTCGGAAAAGGGCGCCTCCGCAAAGTGGCGGTCCATCGCTTCGGCCCCCTTGAGGAACGCGCGAAAGGTGTCTGGACCGATGGCGAGCATCACCGGCAGGCCGATCGGTCCCCAGACTGAGTAACGCCCGCCGACCCAGTCCTCGAAACCGAACACGCGGGCCGGATCGATGCCGAAGGCCGCGGTCTTCTCGGTCGCGGAGGAGAGTGCTGCGAAATGCCCGCCGGTGTCCGGACCGAGCGTGGCGCGAAGCCAGCGCTCGGCCGTGCGCGCGTTTGTCATGGTCTCAATCGTCGTGAAGGTCTTTGACGCGACGATCACGAGAGTCGTCGCGGGATCGAGGGGGGCCAGCACGTCGTGGATGTGTGCACCGTCGACATTGGAGACGAAGTGGACCCGCGGCCCGTTGTGATAGGGGGCGAGGGCCTGGGTGACCATGACCGGACCAAGATCGGAGCCGCCGATGCCGATATTGACCACATCGGTGAAGCGAGCGCCCGCGGCCGATGTAAGGGTGCCCGTGCGCACGGCGCCCGCGAACGCCTCCATCCTGGTCAGCGTGTCCCGCACCCCGGGCATCACGTCCTGGCCGTCGACCTCCACCGCGCCGCCGCTCAAGTTGCGCAGCGCTGTGTGGAGGACGGCACGCCCCTCGGTCTCGTTGATCTTTTCACCGGCAAACATGGCGTCGCGCCGCTCCGCGACGCCGGCCGCCGCCGCGAGGGAGAGCAGAAGCTCGCGCGCGGTCTCATCCATCGAGGTCTTCGAATAGTCGAAGAGCATGTCGTCGAGCTGCACCGAAAAGGCCTCGAAGCGGGCCGGATCCTCGCTGTGAAGATCGGCGATCCGAACCGCCTCAGTCGCAACGCGATGGGCGCGGAGCGCGAGAAGGCTCATGCCGCACTTTCCAGGCCGGAGGCCGCGCGGGCGAGGGCCTCGATCCCCGCCCAGTCGCCCGCAGCCACTTTGTCTGCCGCGGCGACCCAGGAGCCGCCGGCGCAGAGCACGTTCGGGAGCGAGAGGTAGTCGGCGGCGTTCGCGGGGCTGACGCCGCCTGTGGGGCAGAACTTGATCTGCGGCAGCGGTGCGCCGATCGCCTTCAGCGCCGGCGCGCCTCCCGCCGCCTCGGCTGGGAAGAACTTGAGCGTGTCATACCCTTTCTCGAGCATCCGCATCGCTTCGCTCGCGGTGGCCGCGCCGGCGAGGAGAGGCAGCCCCTCCGCCTCGCAGGCCGCAACCAGCGCGTCCGTCGCGCCGGGCGAGACGCCGAACCGGGCACCCGCCGCCACTGCGGCGGTCACGTCTGCCGGTGTGACCAAAGTGCCGGCGCCGACAACGCCGCCGGGCACGTCCGCCATGGCCTGGATCGCGTCGAGGGCAGCGGGCGTCCGGAGTGTCACCTCAAGCGCGGGGAGACCGCCCGCCACCAGCGCCTCCGCCAGAGGCCGCGCGTGGATGGCGTCTTTCACGACCAGGACCGGAATGATCGGGGCGAGCGCACAGATCTCGCGATTGCGGCTCGAGGCCTCTTTGGGGGATATTGGCATCGCTCACTTCTCTCGCATCGGCTTGCCCGTGACGTCGGCAATCGCTCGGATCAAAGCGTCCTCGGATTCGAAGACGGGGTAAAGATCGATATACTCCTGGTTGGCCGCTGCCGCCCGTGCGCCCTCGTCGAGGAGGACGATGAAGACCCGGCCGCGGAGCGCGTCGAAAAAGCCGAGCTCCCACTGCACCCAGAAGGATTGCGCACTTTCTTCCGAGAGGAGGAGCAGGAGGCAGGAGCAGCGCCGCATCGTCCGCCTGAGCCAGGCCGCCGTCTCTGGCGTCGCCCATGCGCGATCCCTGCCCGGTGCGTCGATCCAATCGACGAAGCTCCGGACAGAGCCTACGGCGTCGATCCGTGCGCGGAGCGCGGCCACCTTCGCCTCGTCCGCTTTGGCGTGGGAGATGAAGATGTCGTAGCGGTCCCCGAGGCCTGTGGCAGGGGCAAAGAGCTGGAACCACGCGGCCCACATGTCCTGCCAGAGGCGGAAGGCCGCGAACGGATCGGCAAGGCTCGCCTGCTCGCGCAGCTTTTGCCCGGCCTCAGCGGTTGCCTGGTGGTCGGCCGGCGCGAAGAGGCCTGGGTTGAGCGCCTCCCTCAGGGCGCCGGGGCGCTGCGCGTGGTCGCCGAACGGGTCAAGGCCGAGCGGGTTCATCAGAGCGCGCGGATCCTCGGCGAGGCGCTCCGAGAACTGCGCCATCATCTCGAGCATCGGGTTCTTCATGGGCCATCCCCTCCCCGGTCGGTCACCACATCGACGTCTTGGCGCGGGCCGGCCACTCTGTGTCGTAGGCCTTGCCGTCGATGCCGCCAGCGCTCATCTCCTCGAGGATCTGGCCGACGGACGGGAGAGCGTCGAGGTCCGGCCGGGCCTTCCAGATGTCGGCGCGCAGGACGGCGCGGGCACATTGGAAGTAAACTTCGTCGATCCGGATCAGAATCACTGTGCGCGGTGCGGCCCCTTCGCGAGTGTACGCGGCGCACACCTCGCCCGCATGGATCTCCGCCCGGCCGTTCACCCGGATCACCGTGCCCGAGCCCGGGATCAGATACATAAGGGCCACCCGAGGGTCGCGGATGATGTTTGTCAGAGAGTCGATCCGGTTGTTGCCCCGCCGGTCGGGGAGCGCGAGCGTTCTCTCGTCAACGATCTCCGTCACCCGCCCGAGGTCGCCCCGAGGCGAGCAGTCGAGGCCTTCGGGCCCAACAGTGGCGAGGGCGCAGAAGGGCGCGGCCTCAATCCAGGCGCGGTAGACGGGCGTCAAGTGCCGCGCCACCTTGATGGTCGACGCTTTGGTCGGGGTCGCATCATAGAGTGCTGCGAGGTCGGCTTCCGTCTCGATCCGCATCGGCTCAGACCACCGAACAGGCGCCGGTCTCGGCCGTGCCCGCATTGGCGCGGAAAGCCGCAAACATCTCCCGCCCGTTGCCCCAGTGATAGCGGTCGAGATCGGCCGCGGCCGCCGGCCGGTCGAGCACGGCGTCGGTGAGAATGTCGAGCCGACCACCAACCGCATCGACCCGCACAAGATCTCCGTCCTGCAGCTTGGCAATCGGCCCACCATCGAGCGCCTCGGGGCAGACATGGATCGCCGAGGGCACCTTTCCCGAAGCGCCCGACATCCGCCCGTCGGTGACGAGCGCCACCTTGAGCCCCCGGTCCTGCAGAACGGCCAGGATCGGCGTGAGCGAGTGGAGCTCCGGCATGCCATTTGCCTTCGGGCCCTGGAAGCGGACGACGACGACTGTGTCCTCGGTGAACTCGCCCGCTTTGTAGGCCGCCTTCACTTCCTCCTGATCGGCAAAGACGCGGGCCTTCGCTTCGATCAGGTGGCGCTCTGGTGCGACGGCCGAGACTTTCATGACACCGGTCCCGAGGCTGCCCGAGAGGCGCTTCACGCCGCCTGTCGGTTGAAAGGGATCCGTGACGGGGCGCAGTATCTTGTCGTTCTGGCTGACACCCGCGCCATCCTCCCAGACCAGGGCTCCGTCCTTCAGCTTGGGCTCCTGCGCATAGGCCGCAAGGCCCTGGCCGAGGATCGTGCGCGTGTCGGGGTGGAGGAGACCGTTCTCGAGAAGCTCGCCGATCATGTAGCCAAGGCCCCCGGCTGCGTGGAAGTGGTTCACATCAGCGAGCCCGTTCGGATAGACCCGCGCCATCAAAGGTGTGGCGTCCGAGAGCGCTTCGAAATCCGCCCAGTCGAGGATCACGCCCGCCGCGCGCGCCATGGCAATGAGGTGGATCAGGAGGTTCGTCGAGCCACCGGTCGCCATCAGCCCCACAATCCCGTTCACGAAGGCCCGCTCGTCGAGGATGTCGCAGACCGGAATATACTCATTCCCGAGCGCCGTGATCGCAAGCGCGCGTTTCGCGCCCTCGACTGTCAGCGCCTCACGGAGGGGCGTGCCCGGGTTGACGAAGCTCGCGCCGGGGAGGTGGAGGCCCATGAACTCCATCAGCATCTGGTTGGTGTTCGCCGTGCCGTAGAAGGTGCAGGTGCCCGGGCCATGATAGGAGGCCATCTCGGCCTCCATCAGCTTGTCCCGCCCGACCTCGCCTGCCGCGAACTGCTGGCGGACGCGGGCCTTCTCGTCATTGGGCAGGCCGCTTGTCATCGGACCGGCCGGCACGAAAACGCCGGGGATATGGCCGTAGGTCGCGGCTGCAATGATCAGCCCCGGCACGATCTTGTCGCAAACGCCGAGGTAGAGCGCTGCATCGAACGTGTTGTGCGAGAGCGCGACGCCTGTGGCGAGCGCGATGACGTCCCGGCTGAAAAGCGAGAGCTCCATGCCGGTCTGACCCTGCGTGACCCCGTCGCACATCGCCGGAACCCCGCCGGCGACCTGGGCGGTACCGCCGGCCTCGCGTGCGGCGCGCTTGATGATTGCCGGGTAGGCCTCGAATGGCTGATGAGCGGACAGCATGTCGTTATAGGCCGTCACGATGCCGATATTGCCCGCCTGGCCGATCATGGCCTCCTTGTCCTCGCCCATCGCGGCATAGGCATGAGCCTGGTTGCCGCAGGAGAGGTGGCCGCGCCGCGGTCCGTCATCCCGCTGACGCACCATCCGGTCGAGATAGGTGGCGCGGGCGCCTCGGCTTCGCTCGACGATGTCTGCGGTGACCTTGGCGACGGTGTCGTTCAGGCTCATGGCTCTCTCCCGGTGTCTCCTGAGGCGCGGGCGCCTTGGGGTATGTCTCAGTCGATGTCGTGCAGCGGATGGTCGGCGAGGCTTGGCAAGAGGGCGATGACTTCGATCCCCAGGACCGCCTCTCGGTAGTAGATCGTATGGCCGTGATCGGGGAAACACGCGATCTCGGGCCCGAGATCAGGACGACGCGTGCCCGCGGCGGGCCGCGCGGCCAGGAACGCCATTCGGTCGAGCAGGAGGCTCACGAGGCTCTCCGCATACCCGTCGCCCGCATCTTTCTGCGCCTTCTCGGCAGCCTTGCCGAGGAACTCGCGCGCACTGGGCGTCAGGCGGTAGGCCGCTTTCGACGCTGACGTGTCGGCGGCCACGTCGATCTCAATATCGGACGCAAACTGCGCTCCCTCCGCCTCGGCCAGACCGGTGGCGACAGCTTCGCGCACAAGCCAGAGAGCCTTCTCCCGACGCTCGAGCGCATGGAGGCCGCGCTCGATGACCTGGGCCGGACCTGCGTACCGGCCGGCTGCAACCTGCTCTGCCACGAACCGCTGCCAGCGCGGCGCGAGGCCCGCCGTGAGGCGCGCCCGCATGGCGCGGTGCCAGCGCTCAGCCCACCAGCGTGGTGGGGGCGGGGAAGGGGCCACGGCGGTCACCTCACCCTTCGATCTCGCGCCAGCGCCGCCCGTCGCGATGCATCAAAAGGAGCGCGTCCTCGGGTCCGGATCCTCCGGCGTCATATGGCGATGGCTTCGTGTTCCGGTCCTCCCACCCGGCGATCAGGCTGTCGGTCCAGGCCCAGGCGGCCTCCACCTCGTCGCCCCGCATAAAGAGCGTCTGGTTGCCCCGGATCACATCCATGATCAGCCGCTCATAGGCGTCGGGCACTTCCACACCCTCGAGCGCGTCGGCAAAGGTCATGTCGAGCGGCACCTCGCGCAGGCGCATGCCGCCTGGCCCCGGATCCTTGATCGTCATCCGAAGCGTGATCCCCTCATCGGGTTGCAGCCGGATGATCAGCGCGTTCCCGCGGCGATCCTCGAGCTCAGGGAAGATCGAGTGCGGGACCTCCTTGAAGACAATCGCAATCTCCGAGAGCCGGGCGCGCAGCTTCTTGCCGGTCCGCAGGTAGAAGGGCGTGCCCGCCCAGCGCCAGTTCGCGATGTCCACTTTGAGGGCGACGAAGCTCTCGGTCAGGGAGTTCGGGTTCTCGACATGGTCGAGATAGCTGCCGACATCCCCCGCTGCGCGGTACTGGCCGCGCACGATGTTCGTGGTCGGCACCGGGTCGAGCGCGCGGATGACCTTCAGCTTTTCGTCCCGGACAGCGTCGGGCTCAAATTGGGAGGGCGGTTCCATCGCCGTGAGGCAGAGGAGCTGCATCAGATGGTTCTGCACCATGTCCCGCAGCGCGCCCGATTTGTCGTAATAGCCACCCCGCCCTTCGACGCCGAGATTTTCAGCCACGGTGATCTGCACATGGTCGATGTGGTAGGCGTTCCAGAGCGGCTCGAAGAGCGCATTCGCAAAGCGGAGCGCCATCAGGTTCTGCACCGTCTCTTTGCCAAGGTAGTGGTCGATGCGGTAGATCTGCTGCTCCGAGAAAGACTGCGAAAGCTCCCGGTTGAGCGTGCGCGCGGAGGCCAGATCCTGGCCGAGCGGCTTTTCGACCACGATCCGACTGGCCTCGGTCGCGAGCCCGAGCTCGGCCAGCCGGCCGGCAATCGTCGGGAAAAGCGCGGGTCCGACCGAGAGGTAGAACGCGCGCACGACATCCGGGCGCAACCTCTCGCCCAATGCATCCCATCCGGTCTCGCCCATTGCGTCGAGCGTGATGAAATCGCAGCAGGCGACAAACCTTGCGACAGCCTCCGCCGGGCGATCCGCCTCGGGCACAAAGTCCTGGATCGCTTCTGTTGCGAAGGCTTGGTAGGCTTTGCGGTTCATTTTGCCGCGCGCCGCGCCGATCATCCGCGCCGTGTCCGGCATCTGACCTGCCATCAACCGGCGGAAGAGCCCCGGCAATATCTTGCGTCTGGCCAAATCGCCTGTGCCGCCAAACACCACGAGGTCGAAGGGCTCAACCGGAATGACGCGTGCGACCATGTCAGGTACGCCCCTGGTTCGGACCGGCGCACACCGCCAGCCGCTGCATGGTCCAACGCAGAGGGCCGCAGCGTTGGTGTTGGGCGGCACCCTAGCCAAGGGTGCACATCTGTCAACTCCGGCGTTGGCTCGGCGCCGCGGGTCCGTGTGGCAGCGCTATGCTCCGGGGCGCCGCTGCGGCGTCACGCGGGCAACCACGCTCGAAACTGCGTCCACAAAGCGCCGGTGATTGGCTGCGAGGTCGTCCGACCCTGCTGCGATGTGGTCTGCGTGGATCGCCTTCAGGCGCGCGAGTTCGGCACTGAAATCGACGGCAACCCGCATTTCGGAAACGGTGGTCGCGCGACCGTAAAACCCGCGCGACAGGATCACCCATTGGGAGCCGAGGCGCGCATGCTCGCCGAGGATCAGCTCCGCCGGGACAGCGCCGTCTCCGGCCCGCGCGACACCTCCGATCCCGAACGGTATGCGCGCGGTGCGCAGGACCTCGGCCGCCCCATCGAGACGGCCATCGGCGAGAGGCTCGAACATAAACCGTGCCCCGAGATCGAGATGCAGATCATTGAGCCCAAAGTAGACCTCGCTCGGGCCGAGGGCCGCGATGTCCTCGATCGCCGCGAGGCCCGAAGCCGTCTCGATCAACGGCACCAGCCCGCACCGCCCGTCGATGACCGAAAGCACCTCGGCCACTTCGCGCGCCTCGCGCACCATCGGCACCATCAGGAGGTCCGCCCCGGCTGCGAGCGCGCCCGCCACCTCTGCGCCGGTCTCGGCATGCGGTGGGTTGAGGCGCACGAGCATCTCCGCCTCGGGCGCCGCGGCGCGGATCGGCGGAACGTCGGCGAGCGTCAGGGCACTCTTCCAGGTGTCGCCCGGCTGTCGCGCCGCCTTGCCCATCACTTCGAGGTCCACAAAGAGCCGGTCGAGCCCCTCGCTCGCGACAAACGCAGCGATGTCGGGGTCGCTGACCACCATCATTGCCTTCAGGCCCATGGCCGTCCCCCTTCTCCGACGTCTTTTCGCTCTCGCCGCCGCATGCCCTGTCTACCGCCCGAAGCGCCGAAGAAGGCCCGCCCAGGGCAGGAGGATCCCCGCGCCGAGCGCGCCCCCCCAGGCCACACGCAGCCAGACCGCGTCCTCGGGCAAGGCAGTGCGATCGACGAGGGCGCCGATGGTCACCAGGACGAGCACCAACGCCCCGCGCATCGGTCCGATCCGGCGGACCACGGCGCCCCATGCAGGCGGGAGCGCCACCAGATGGAGGAGCGCGAGGACCCCATAAAAGCACAAAAATCCGACCATCGCGCCCCAGAGCGCCGCCGCCAGCGTGCCCATGCCGAGCGCCCCGAGCGCATTCGCCAACACGCGGTCCGTCCGACCCGCCGCGTTCAGACGTGCGGCGGCGACGAGCTCCACCGCAGCGAAGGGCAGGGCGAGGGTCATGAGGCGGGCATAGGTCTCGAGCCGCGCGAGACCTGCCGCGTCCATTGCTCCGCCCCCGAAGAGAAGTGCGGCAATGGCATCGCCGCTGATCTGTCCTACGGCGAGTGCCGCAAGCGCAAGGATCCCAACGACCGCATAGCCGTCGGCGGCAAGCGCGTCATCCTCGGGCCGGTCCGTGAACCGGGGCAGGAGGACCGTGGCAACCGGGCCGAAGAGGATCACGACGGGGAGCAGAAAGAGCTTCAGCGCGTAGGAGAACGCCGCGAGCTCTCCGGGCGCATCGGCGGCAGCGACAGTGCGGAAGAGGAGCTGCGCCGCAACCCCGATCCCCGCGGCAGACACGCCGGCCACAAAGAGACGGAGAAGCCGGCGGTCGCCACCCTCGACCGGGCGGAGCCGTGGTCTGAGCGGTGCGCGCGCCACGACCATCAAAAGGCTCACCCGCGTCAGGCTCGCGAGAACTGTCGCTAGAGCCAGCGGCCAGACAACAGAGGCGCCGGTCGCAAGCCCGAGGAGGAGCGCGCAGATCACCAGATTGTAGACGACTGTGCCGAAGCCCACGACAAAGAAGCGCTCATGCACATTGCACCACGCGCCAAGCGCACCGGCGAGTGCGCCGAGCGGCACGGCGAGGCCGACACTTGCCAGCGCCGGGGCATAGAGCGCGCGCAACTCCGGTGACAGCGCCGGCGCGAGGAGGCCGATCACCTGCATCGGCATGATCGCAATGATGACCGCGCCCCCGAGGCCCACCCCCGTGCAAAGCGTTGCAACCTGGGCAAAGAGCCGCCGCCGCGCCTCGTCTGGCAAACGACGGAGGGCGGGAACAAGGGCGGCCCCGAAGCCGCCTGCGAGGGCGATCGCGACAAGGGTCTCGGGGAGGGTCATGACAAGGATGGCCGCGTCAGCCTCGGCCCCAACGCCCACCCGCCGCGCGAGAAGCATTTCACGGACGAGACCGAGGAGCCGGCCCAGAAGGAGCGCCGCCGCAAGATACGCGACGGGCCGCAGCACGCTCACCCGGGCCAAGCTGTGGCTCCCAAAGGACCTCCGCTGTCTCCGGGTGCCTGGCCGGAGCGAGGGGGACGGTCGATCAAGCTGCCCGAGGCTCCGTCGCCTTCGCCCACGGGCAAACCCACAGTTCCCGCCGACCTCTTGCTGGGGTGCCGCAGCCGGAGTGCACGGCGCGACCGACGCAGCTCCCGGCCGCCGGGACCGTGCCCCGGCGTCCCAAGAAGACCGGCGGATGTGCCGCGCGTCGGTTGGGGTCTCGCTGTCGCGACGCGGCAAGCCTGGAGGCAGCAGATGTGATCGATGGTCTGGCCGTGTGGCGCGATTGGACGCTCGCGATCACCGCGCGTGTAAACGATGAGCGGGCCCTGGGCTGCTCCATTGTCCCCTGTGTTGGAGCTCCGACGTCGTACCGCTGATGTCGTTGCATGTCGCAAAACGTCGGTTGGACTTCTGGCCGCCGGAGCGGCGCCGTGAGCCGCCTTTGAGCTGGGATCTCGGCACGGAGCAAACGACGTACTGCGGCGAATGACCTCGGACACCCTTTTGGTCCCCTGGGGCGGGCATCGCCGCCCCATCGCGGATCCACGGCCTAGAGGGCGGATTTCAGCGCCTCGGCGAGGTCCGTGCGCTCCCAGCTGAAGCCTCCATCCTCGTCGGGTGCGCGGCCGAAGTGGCCGTACGCGGCCGTTCGGCGGTAGATCGGACGGTTGAGGCCGAGATGGGTGC
>JBCCWM010000025.1:0-19722 GCA_039193505.1 Pseudomonadota bacterium
CGGCTGGCCAAGATGCGATTCGAGGTTCTTGATCTGGTAGCTGAGCGCCGCGGGCGTCACGTTGAGCTCCCGCGCTGCCTCCTGGAAGCTCAAGTGCCGGGCGGCGGCCTCGAAGGCCCGGAGCGCTGTGAGGGGCGGAAGACGGTCCGACATGCGTTCAGTTAAGCCAATTTGATCCGAAACACCAGAAAGACTCGTTTGCGAAAAAGCCTCTGTTCCGCCAAATAAAGATCACCACAGGCAGCGCGCCGCTGCTCTTTCATAAGAAAGGCTTAACCGATGACCCGGAACGATCTGCCGAACCCGTCCCCCGAAGCCCTTCGCGCCGCAATGGCTCGTGGTCGTCGCGAACGCGCCGAAGCTTTTGGCGCCTTCCTGCGCGGCCTTGCCGGCCGGCGGTGACAGCCGCCGGCCGCCAATTGCATCAGTCGCGTTCGACGCAGAGCGCGACGCCCATGCCGCCCCCGATGCAGAGTGTTGCGATGCCCTTTTTGGCGTCGCGACGCTGCATCTCGAACAGAAGCGTGTTGAGCACGCGCGCGCCCGAAGCCCCGATCGGATGACCGATTGCAATGGCGCCGCCATTGACGTTCACCTTCTCCGGATCCCAGCCCATGTCCTTGTTGACGGCGCAAGCCTGCGCCGCAAAGGCCTCGTTGGCCTCGATCAGGTCGAGATCGTCGACCGACCACCCGGCTTTGTCGAGGGCCTTGCGGCTGGCGTAGATCGGACCGACGCCCATGATCGACGGGTCGAGACCCGCCGTCGCATAGGCTGCAATCCGCGCCATCGGTTTGATCCCGCGCGCCTCGGCCGTGGCCTTCGACATCAGAAGAACCGCCGCCGCGCCGTCATTGAGACCGGAGGCGTTGGCCGCCGTCACTGTGCCGTCCTTTGCGAAGGCCGGGCGGAGCTTGGCCACCGAGGCGAGCGTCGCGCCGTGGCGGATATACTCATCCTTGTCGACAACGATGTCGCCCTTCCGATGCTTGACCGTGTGGGCCACGATCTCATCGTCAAAGCGCCCTGCGGTCTGCGCGGCCTCCGCCTTGTTCTGCGACGCCACAGCGAAGGCGTCCTGCTCGTCGCGCGTGATCTGCCATTGCTCTGCAACGTTCTCGGCTGTCGTGCCCATGTGATAGTTGTTGAAGGCGTCCCAAAGGCCGTCCTTGATCATGGTGTCGGTGAACTTCATATCCCCCATCTTCTGGCCCGCGCGCATATGCGCGGCATGGGGGGCGAGGCTCATCGATTCCTGACCGCCCGCAACCACCACCTCGGCATCCCCGAGAATGATGTGCTGCGCGCCGAGCGCGACCGCGCGGAGGCCCGAACCGCAGACCTGGTTGATGCCCCAGGCCGCAGCCTCCTTCGGCAGACCGGCGTTGATGTGCGCCTGTCGGGCCGGGTTCTGGCCCTGAGCGCCGGTCAAAACCTGGCCGAGGATGGTCTCGGACACAGCCTCTGTCTCGACGCCCGCACGATCAAGGACGGCCCCGATCACAGTGGCGCCGAGATCATGGGCGGGGACGGCGCCGAAGCTGCCGTTGAAGCTGCCTACCGCGGTTCGTGCGGCTGACGCGATCACGATGTCAGTCATCTCATCTCCCTATCCGGTCGCGCGATCCGCCGCGCGTCGATTGGCTGGAACCCTAGTCGAGCGACGTCACGAAATCCACCACAGGTCGGAGCACGGCGGCAGGCGCCGCGCGGGAGGCGATCATACCGACATGGCCGAGATCCGGGGTCAAGTGACGCGCACCGGGAACGTCGCGGGCCAGAACGCCTGCACCTGTCGGAGCCGCGATGGTGTCGCGCTGTCCCGTGATCACAAGTGTCGGGCATCGGATGTCCGCGGCGCGCACGGGCCGTCCGAGGCATCGCCAGCGCCCCTCGGCCAGGCGATTTTCAACCTGCCAGTCGACAAGGATCGTGATCGCCGCAGCACCGGAGACAGGCACGGCATCGGCCAACCAGTCCTCGATGGCCACAAAGAGTTCCGCCCGTGGACCCGTGAGCTCCACCTCCCCGAAGCGGCGGAACTTGCGGGCGACCTGCAGCGGATCGAGCAGAGCGAAGAGGCCCTGAAAGAACGCGCCTGGAACCGTCCCGAAGACGGCCGCAAGCGCGGCGATGTAGCGTCGCGCGCCCTCAGCGCCACTCGCTCGCACCGCTGTGCGGATCGCGCCGGCCATCCCATCCGTCGCGGCACAGCACCATGGCGCTCCGATGGTGACCAGCTTGCGCGGCGGCATGACTTGAGCGGCGAGGATCGCGGCCATTGCGCCTCCGAGGCAATACCCGATGAGCGCTGGCCGACGCCCGGACCGTCCCTCGAGAAAAGAGAGCGCAGGCAGGAGCCTTTGGAGGACGTAAGCCTCAAGGTCGAAGCGCTGCTCCTCCGCCGACGGAGCGCCCCAGTCGAGCAGCACCGGGGCGAGCCCGGCATCGGCAAGCGCGTCCAGAAAGCTCACCCGCGCATGCAGATCGAGGATCCGCGCGCTGTTGATCAGCGAGGGGACAACCAGGACCGGCACACCGCCCCCCGAGCCCGCCCAATCCAGCAGACGGGTGGAGCCTGCCTGCCACAAGACCGGTCGGATCGGACGGGACGGCGGCGGGTCCGCCCGTCGCCACTTGTCAATCCCTGTCTCGATCCGCTCGAGACGCGCTGCAACCTCTCGGACCAGCTCCCCCATATCGGGCGGGCCTGCCTCGGGCGGGTCGATGTCGGGGTGCCAGGGGAAGTCGGCTCGGTTCATCGCCGGAGCGGCAACGAGCCCTGCTTGGTACGTCGCCAGCGCCGCCGAGAGGTGGAAGATGAGCGGCGCCGGTTGCCCCCGCCGCGCCTCGGGTGTCATGGCTTGGACGGCGTCGTGCCAGGGAGGAGCGGGCCGTGCACGCAGCGCAAGCTCGCACTTTTCTCCCACAGATCGAGATACGCGCGCGCGGCGATCTTTGGCGGCGGTGGAGCAGGCTCGGGCATCGGGCTCGGCAGAATCATATTGCACCGCCGAAACGGCATTGCGATAGTATCACTGAAGCAGATCCGAAGGGCGAGTGCCATGGCGAAGGCGAAAGAGGGCGACCCAGATTTGGTCGTCATCAAGAAATACGCCAACCGCCGTCTCTACAACACACAGCGCTCAAGCTATGTGACGTTGGAGGACTTGGCGCAGATGGTCCGCGACGGGCAAGACTTTGTGGTGAGAGACGCCAAATCCGGCGATGACATCACCCGGTCGGTCCTCACTCAGATCATCTTTGAAGAGGAGGCGAAGGGGCAGACAATGTTGCCCGCCAACTTCCTCCGCCAGCTCATCCGTCTCTACGGAGACACGCTGCAGAGTGTGGTGCCCGGCTATCTCGATGCGTCGATGGAATCCTTCTCCCGCAATCAGGAGCGCATTCGGGAGCAGATGACGCGCGCGTTCGGCGCAAATCCCGCTGTCGCCAATCTTGAGGCGATGGCACGTGCCAATATGGAGATTTACGAGAACGCCCTGCGGATGTTCACGCCGTTCTCCGGAAACCGGGAAGACGGCGCCGCCGCGTCACCGAGCGCGAAATCCTCGCCCGACGAGCTCGACGATCTGCGCCAGCAAATCTCCGAGATGCAGACCCAGATTGCGAAGCTCGCGAAGGACGACTGACGTCAGTTTCGCGGGTTGGCTGCCGCACTCCGTGTTGAGGGCGTGCCATGTGTTGTCAGCGACACCTCACAGAGTTCCGGCGTGCCGTAGAGGTGTCCCTGGAGGCAGTCCACACCGAGCTCAGCCACTTTGCTCGCATCTCTCGGGTCGGAGATGTGTTCGGCAACGCAGACCATCTCGAAGTGCTTCGCGATGCCGACGAGCGCTTTGACCAGACAGGCGGCATCCGGATCGGTTGCAATGCCGGCACAGAAGCCACCGTCGATCTTGACCATGTCGAAGCGCAACTCGCGGAAATAGCGGAAGGATGTGTGACCGGCCCCGAAATCGTCGAGCGCAATGTTCGCGCCGGTTGCCCGTACCGCCGTCAGAAAGGCCGGGACATCGCGCTTGTGCAGAAGGCTTGCCGTTTCCGTGATCTCGACGATCAGGCGATAGCACACGTCGGGCGCTTCGGCATGTGCCCGTTCAAGCGCATCAAGCCAGGACGGAGAGGAAATCGTGGCCGGAGCCACATTGACCGACAGTCGCAACCCCGGGTCTCTGGCAAGCGCTGCGAGCGCCAGCTGCAACACCACTTCGTCAAGTGCGGCGGCCTCGGGGAGGCCGGCAATCTTGGGCAGGATGTCCCCCGGTGAGACAAGCGTGCCATCCGGCATCTCGATCCTGACCAGACCTTCAAAGAATGCGGTGCTGGAGGTTGTATGCGCATAGACGATCGGTTGGAGGGCGAGGCGCACGCGCCCCTCGGAAATGGCGGTTGCGACCAGTGTGCGGGTGCGGTTGCGCACCATGATCCGCTCAAGCAGCTGCTCTTCTTTGCGGCGCAGGGCTGACGCCGCGGTGTCCCATTCCCAACCTTGGTTTCCGCGGATTTCCATCTACAACGCTCCTCACCTGGTTACTCAGGATAAGGTTAGGATTCGTTGAGATAAGTTAACAGTTCCTTAATTTTGCCCATTCGTTCTGATTATGTTCTCACCCGCAATATCTAGAGGCCCCATGAGTGTCAACCGCTGTCCCTGGTGCGGAACCGACGAAGTTTACACAAGTTATCATGACACTGAGTGGGGCGTTCCGGAATGGGACAGCCGCGCATTGTGGGAAAAACTGATTCTCGACGGCTTTCAAGCGGGCCTGTCCTGGATCACGATTCTCCGAAAGCGGGACGCGTTCCGCGCTGCGTTTGCCGGCTTCGATCCGGCACGCGTGGCAGTCTTTGGCGAGGAGGACATCGCCCGTCTCCTGTCGGACCCGGGCATTGTGCGCCACCGCGGCAAGATCGAAGCCACGATCAAAAGCGCAAACCTCTATCTCGAGATCGAGGCGGACCAAGGGTTCTCGACATATCTCTGGAGCTATGTCGACGGTGCGCCGGTTCAGAACACCTACACCCGAATGGAGGATGTGCCGGCCTACACGCCCCTTTCCGAACAGATCTCAAAGGATCTGAAGGCGCGCGGGTTTCGCTTTGTGGGCCCCACGATCGTCTATGCTGCGATGCAGGCGATGGGGCTCGTCAATGACCACCTGACGGGCTGTTTCAGGCACGCCGAGGTGGCAGCCCTCAACCCTGCTCCGGCAACTCGAGGGTGACGCCGTCCGTGCGCCCATTCTCGGTTTCAGCATCGAGCGCGTTGGCGCGCTCAAGGAACGGAGCGAGGATCGCATCGACGCCGCCGCCATCCTCCGTCGTGCAGCTTGCATCGCGAACGGCGGATGCAGCCTCCTGCGCGATGGAGATGTGCCGACCCTGGTAGAGCTCGAGCGCGTCGAGCATCCCTTCCCAGGCTGCGATGTCCAGGTCCTCAAGGTCCCGCTTTCCGATCAGCTTTGGCAAAGTGTAGGTCGCGTTGAGGCTGACAGCGCAGTCTG
The DNA here is from genome assembly GCA_039193505.1 of Pseudomonadota bacterium. Lineage (GTDB taxonomy): Bacteria > Pseudomonadota > Alphaproteobacteria > Rhodobacterales > Rhodobacteraceae > Algicella. Next base: position 5,529 of record JBCCWM010000025.1, read on the forward strand.
GCGTTGCCGTGACCTGCCAGAGCGCTGCGCCATTCGCGGGGCCTTTCGCAACCATGACCTCCGAGATCACGTCGAGCGTTGGGCCCTGAACGATGTAGTAGGAGTATCCGATCTGTTCCTCCACCGGGGGGAGGGGGGCCTCCAAAGGATCGTCATCGGTGGTGTCCTGAGCCACCACAGGGAAGGCGGCGAGCACGAAAAGCATCAAGAGGCGCATCGGGATCTCCCAGTGTCTTCATCCTGTAGGGTGCCGCCCTCACGGCGGATCGACAAGCGGAATTCGTGTCAACTTGTCTCCGCGATCAACCGCTCCATGATCGCGCGGGCGCTGTCAGAGGTCCAATCGGCGCCACCGGTGAGGCGCCCGATCTCGCGCCCCTCACGGTCGAGGAGGATCGAGGCCGGCAGCCCCAGCACGCCCATCAGCCGCGCCGCATCGGAGCGGGGGTCGAGCCGGGTCTCGAGCGCGGTCACGCCAACCTCGGCATTGAACCTTTTGATCCCATCGAGGGAGTTGCGCCCCGTGGCCAGGGCCACAACCTCGAAATCGGGCCCCCCGAGCGCCTGCTCGAGCGCATCGAGCGCCGGCTTCTCGTGCCGGCAGGGCGCGCACCAGGTGGCCCAGAAGTTCACAATCCGGATCTTCCCGTCGAGATCGGCGAGCCGATGTTCGACGCCATCGGCGGTGGTGAAGACCACGTCGACGGCGTCCCGGGGCACATCGTGGACCACGAGCTTTCGCATGTCGCCGTCGCGCAGCGCGCGCAGTCCCTCGGGATCTGCGGCCGCAGCCGGAATTGCAGCAAGCGCAAGCGCCGTATAGAGAGCCAGAAGAACGGGGCGGAGCATGTGGTTTCCCTTCAAAATCAGCGCGGCGGGGCGGCAATGAGCACAAACACGATGTGGGGCGGTCGGTTTTCCGAAGGCCCTGATGCGATCATGGAGGCGATCAATGCGTCCATCGGCTTTGACCGCCGGCTCGCATCCCAGGACATCGAAGGCAGCCGCGCCCACGCGGCCATGCTCGCCGCCTGCGATATCATCAGTGCTAGCGATGCGGAGGCGATCCGGGAAGGTCTCCTCACAGTGTTGTCAGAGATTGAGGCCGGCACGTTCCCGTTCCGCACCGACCTTGAGGACATTCACATGAACGTCGAGGCGCGGCTTGCAACGCTGATCGGCCCGGCGGCGGGGCGTCTCCACACGGCCCGGTCGCGCAACGACCAGATCGCAACCGACTTTCGCCTCTTCGTCCGGGAGCAGTGCGACGAGGCGGAGGCGGGGCTTGTCGCGCTCCAGCACGCGCTCCTCGATCAGGCGGCGGCGGGGGCCGAGCTCGTGATGCCCGGATTCACCCATCTCCAGAGCGCGCAACCCGTGACCTGGGGCCACCACATGATGGCCTATGTTGAGATGCTCGGCCGCGACCGAGGTCGGTTCCGCGACGCGCGCGCCCGCATGAATGAGAGCCCTCTCGGAACCGCGGCCCTCGCCGGAACATCCTTTCCGATCGACCGGCAGATGACGGCCGAGGCGCTTGGCTTCGACCGGCCGATGGCAAACTCGCTCGATGCGGTTGCCGATCGGGACTTCGCGCTCGAATACCTCGCGGCGGCGAGCCTCACGGCCATGCATCTCTCGCGCCTGGCGGAGGAGCTGGTGATCTGGTCCTCGGCGCAATTCCGCTTCGTCCGGCTCTCGGACCGGTTCTCGACGGGCTCGTCGATCATGCCGCAGAAGCGCAACCCGGATGCAGCAGAACTCCTCCGCGCGAAACTCGGGAGGATCCTCGGGGCGACCATGGGGCTCTTTACCGTGATGAAGGGGCTGCCGCTCACCTACTCCAAGGACATGCAGGAGGATAAGGAGCCCGTGTTCGAAGCGGCCGATACGCTGGCGCTGTCGATTGCGGCCATGACCGGCATGGTGGCCGATATGTCGCCGCAGCCCGACGCCCTCCGCGCCGCGGCGGGGGCCGGATATGCAACAGCCACGGACCTCGCCGACTGGCTGGTTCGCCGCCTCGGCCTGCCGTTTCGCGAGGCGCACCACGTGACGGGCCAAATCGTCTCCCGCGCAGAGGCCGCGGGTGTCGAGCTCTCGGCCCTTGATCTCAGTGACATGCAAGCGATGCATGCCGGGATCACGTCAGAGGTTTTCGACGTGCTGACCGTCGAAGCCTCGGTGGCCAGCCGGCGGAGTTTCGGCGGCACGGCGCCAGAGCGCGTCCGAGCGGAAATCGCGCGCTGGCGGTCGGCCCTGTGATCCGCGCCCTCCTGATCCTTGCCCTTGTGGCAGGCTGCGGCATCAAAGGGGATCCGGAGCCCAGAGAGGGATCCGAACCCGATGTCACGACCGTCTCGGACCTCTGATCACAGCGTGGCGAGCATCGCCTCGCCCGAGGTCACCTCGACGCTGCCGGGATTGTCCTCAACGCTGAGGCTTTTGACCTCGCCGTTCTCCACCAGCATCGAAAACCGCTTCGAGCGGCCATAAAAGCCAACCGGCGGCGCATCGAAATCGAGGCCGATCGCTTTGATGAACGCGCCCGAGGGATCGGCGAGCACGCGAACGCCGCCCTCCCCCGCACCGGTCGACGCATCCCATGCCTGGTTGACGAAAGGATCGTTCACGGTCACGCAGATGACCGCCTCCACACCCTTCTCGGTCATCGCCTCGCGCGTCCGGAGAAAGCTCGGGATGTGCTGGTTCGAACATGTCCCGGTGAAGGCTCCGGGCATCCCGAGCAGAACGGCCTTGCCCGAGCCCAGCGCCTCTGCCAGCGGCACGCTCGTCGGACCGTCGGGTCCCACCTCGAGGAGGTCCGCCGCCGGCAGCTTCTCACCCATCGCAATTGCCATCCTGCATCTCCCTGATTGCGTCTTGGTCCCTCGCTCATATAGCCTCACGACGCGGACGCACAGGGGACCAAAGCGATGTCAGGCATATTGGTGGTCGGCGCCGGCCAAGCGGGGGCAAGCCTCGTCGAAACACTCCGCACCGAGGGCTATGACGGCCCCGTCACACTCATTGGGGCAGAGCCGCACCTGCCCTACCAACGCCCGCCGCTCTCGAAAAAGTACCTCCTCGGAGAGATGGAGGCCGAGCGTCTCCACTTGCGCACCGAGGCGTACTACGCCGACCATGACATCGCGCTCCGCCTCGGCACACGGGTGAGCGGGATCAACCGGGAGGAGAAGGAAATCCACATCGGGCACGACCGCATCGGCTATGACCAGCTCGCGCTCTGCACGGGCGCTTATCCGCGCCGGTTGCCGGCGGCGATCGGCGGCGCGCTGCCGGGCGTCTTCACAGTCCGAAACCTCGCCGACATCGATGCCATGTCACCCTACTTCAAACCAGGCGCGCGGGTCCTGATCGTCGGCGGTGGTTATATCGGCCTCGAGGCCGCGGCAGTTGCGGCGGAACGGGGCCTCAAGGTCACTCTTGTCGAGATGGCCGACCGGATCCTGAAACGGGTCGCCTCGACCGACACCGCCACGTATTTCCGCGACCTCCACCGCAAGAACGGCGTCGACATCCGCGAACACACCGGCCTCGCGGGCCTCCATGGGGAGGCGCATGTCAACGGTGCCGACCTAACCGATGGCACGCATCTCGACGTCGATTTCGTGATTGCCGGGATCGGCGTGCGCCCGGACACCTGGCTCGCCGAAGCGGCAGATCTGACCGTGAACGATGGGATCCGGGTCGACACGGCAGGTCGCACCTCCGACCCCGCCGTTTTCGCCGCCGGCGACGCAACCTCCTTTCCCCACGAGGGCGCTCATCTCAGGCTCGAGAGCGTTCCCCACGCAATCGAGCAGGCCGAGGTAGTGGCCCGGGCTATGCTCGGCCAGGACGTCACGTACAAAGCCCACCCTTGGTTCTGGTCGGACCAATACGACATCAAACTTCAGATCGCGGGCCTCCATGCTGGGTGCGAGACAACGGTGGTCCGACCCGGAACGCGGGAGGGCGCGCAATCGGTCTGGTACTACACCAATGGCCGTCTGGTCGCGGTCGACGCCATGAACGATGCCCGCGCCTACCGGATGGGCAAAAGCTGGATCGAGGCGGGGCTCACCCCACCCGCTGCAGCGGTCTCCGACCCGGAGCGTGACCTCAAGACCCTCTGCAGCCCCGCAGCCCAGGCCGTCTGAGTGCGGATTGTCGGCGGCGCCCGGCGCGGCACGCCGCTCGCCGAGATCGGTGCGGGGGACCCCGCCGCGCAGCTCCGCCCCACGACGGACAAGGTCCGTGAAAGCCTCTTCAACCTCCTCCATCACGGACCCTACGCACCGCTTGAGGGCGCGCGGGTCCTCGATCTCTTCGCCGGCACCGGCGCTCTTGGGCTCGAGGCGCTCTCGCGCGGCGCCGCCGCGGCGCACTTCGTCGACAACAGCCCAACGGCCTGTGCGCTCCTCCGGACCAACATTGCAAAACTGAACATGCGCGACCGCGCGACGATTTCTCGCCGGGACGCAACTCGCCTCGGCCCCCAAAGCGATGCGCGCTACACGCTGGTCTTTCTTGATCCGCCCTATGGGCGTGAGCTCGGCGCCCCGGCGCTGGCCGCGGCAGGGTCGGGCGGCTGGCTCGCCCCGAACGCCCTCATTGTCTGGGAGGAGGGTGCGCCGCTCGCAGCAGCGCCAGAGGGCCTCACCCTCCTCGATCAACGGCGCTATGGCGCCGCCCACATCGCCCTTCTCTCCACCTAGGAGATCGCCGCCCCGGTTTTCCATGATGCGTCGCACCAGCGCCCGATTGGGCCTCCCCCAAGAGAGATGTTTGCCGGTGCCCGTCATCCGAGCCACTTGGAGACATGCGATAGGGTTGTTCGAGGCCGTTCCCGAGCGGAGGCAACATCTGGTGCCAGCATCTGTTTCCTCCGGATCGGTCGTGCCTACATGCACCAGGAGCGTTCCTCATCCCACGTGTCGTCGGGGTTAAGTGCCGAGGAGGGGTAAGCTCAAGCCGGAGGTCGGGGGCGCCTGCTGGATATGGTCGCCGGATCACGCGCTCACAGGTGTGCTTTGCTCTGTCGCCGTCCGTTTTGAGGTGCGGATCCCGGCGTTAGGATCAGCGAAGGTGTGCGGCCTTGTACCGGACCGAGTGCGCCTTGGTCGGGCGCTGCCGCCTTCGGATCAGCACGAGGTCGGGGTGGTCGTAGCCCGGGTGGAGCACCTCGCCCATCTCGACAAAGCCAAGGCGGGCGAGAAGCCTTCGCGAGGCGGCGTTGCCCGGATCGACCTCTGCCCGGATTGTAGAGATCCCCGCACGCTCGGCCCGCGCGAGGATCGCGGCGCCCGCCTCTCTCGCAAGGCCACGACCCCATTCCCTGCGGGCCAGGCGGATGCCGAACTCGCCTTTGCGCGGTCCGTCGGCGCGCAGCCCGGCATATCCGATCACATCCCCTCCTAGACAGAGGACCAGGCGACCACAGCCAGGCTGTGCTGGGCCACGCGCCACGGCCATCCAGTCCCGAACCTCCGCGCGCGAGAGGGGACCGGTCGCGCTGAAACGCATCACCTCGGCATCTGCGAGCACGCGCTCCAACGCTCGCCCATCGCGTTGGACGACCGGGCGGATCACGAGACGGCGTGTGCGGATCACCTGCGACGGACCGCGCATTCCCAAGAACCCTCTCTGGCCTGTGATCGCGCACTCCGGATCGATGGGACACCTAGGCCCAGTTACAGGTTTCGGCTGCGAAACACCAAGCCGAGAGAGCAATCGTCCCGAGGCCCCTGACCGCCGCCAATCGTGTCAGCCTCTGTCCGAAGCACGATCGCGCCTACTGCTCAATAGGGCGAGATCTCCGACCCGACGCCGTCCAGCCGACGCTGCCCCAGATCGCCGACCTCGATGCGGAGCCCATGTCCGGCGCTTGCCCCATTCGGTCAAGGATCGAGGCCGCCGACCTTGTCCCAGTTCGAGCTTGAACACCGGATCGGCGCCGATTCGGCCCAGCGGCTTGCGGCCCCGGTCCACCGCGCGGACGGACGGGACACGGAGACACGGCTGCGGCGGACGCAACGACCCCCGACCGATCCGCCCGACACAGGTCCGTTCGATGCGGCCGCCGCCCAGCGCTTGACTCTGGCGTGGCTGGCTCGGAGAACCCTGGCGCAACAGCTGAGGACGCGCGATGCCATTCGCCATTCCGTTCCCGGATTTCGACCCGGCTCTCGTCACGATCCCGCTCCCCTTCACCGAGGCCGGCTTTCCGATCCGGTGGTACGCGCTGGCCTACATCGCGGGCCTTGTGCTCGGCTGGCTCTATGTCGCGCAGCTGATGCGCCGCCCGGCACTCTGGGACGGCAAAGTGCCGATGTCGCCCAAGGCCGTGGAGGATCTGCTGACCTGGATGGTCCTCGGCGTGGTGCTCGGCGGACGGCTTGGCTTTGTTCTGTTCTACAGACCGGCCTATTACATCGAGAACCCGGTGGAGATCCTGGCGGTCTGGACCGGCGGCATGTCCTTCCATGGCGGGTTCATCGGCGTTGTGGTCGGGATCATCGGCTACAGCCTCAGGAATGGCGCACCGATGGCGCGGGTGGGCGACGCAGTGGCCGTGGCAACGCCCATCGGCCTTCTCTTCGGGCGGATCGCCAACTTCATCAACGGGGAGCTCTGGGGCAGGCCAACGGACCTGTCCTGGGGCGTGATCTTCCCGGACCCGCAGGCACAGATCTGCCCCGCTGGGTGGGAGGATCCCTGCGCCCGCCACCCGTCGCAGCTCTATGAGGCGGGGCTCGAGGGGCTGGTTCTCTTCCTGGTGCTCGCTTGGGGCGTCTGGCGGGGGGGGTGGCTCCGCCACCCTGGGCTCTCGATTGCGGTTTTTTTGATCGGCTACGGCCTCGCGCGGACCTTGGTCGAGGGCGTTCGGCAGGGCGACCTCCAGTACGTGAGCGAGGCAAACCCCTGGGGCCATGTCCTGCGGCTGGGCGACACTGCGGACGCCTGGGGGCTGACGATGGGCCAGGTCCTGTCGCTGCCGATGGTTGCCGTGGGGCTTCTGGTGCTGGCGCTGGTGCGCGCGCGCGCACCGGCGTGACGCCACTCGCCCAAGCCCTGGCCGAGGAGATCCGCCTCAGCGGTCCGATCGACGTGGCCCGGTTCATGGCCCGCGCGCTCAACGATCTCGAGCACGGATACTACAGCACGCGCGACCCTTTTGGGGCCGCGGGGGACTTCACCACGGCGCCCGAAATCAGCCAGATGTTCGGCGAGATGGTCGGGCTCTGGCTCGCCACGGTCTGGCGGGGCGCCGGCCGTCTCTCCCCCTTTGCGCTCGTGGAGCTCGGGCCCGGGCGCGGCACACTGATGGCCGACATCCTCCGGGCGACAGCGCGTGTCCCGGGCTTTCACCACGGCGCCGGACTGCATCTCGTCGAGAAGAGCCCAACGCTCCGGCGGGAACAGGCCGCCCGCCTCGGCCCAACGCCAACATGGCACGAGACGATCGAGACCCTGCCCAGCGATCGCCCCCTCTTCGTCGTCGCCAACGAGTTCTTCGACGCCCTGCCGATCCGCCAGTTTGTGCGGGACGGACAGCACTGGCGCGAGCGCCGCCTCGGTCTCTCGGACGGAGCCCTGAGCTGGGGCCTCGGGCCGGCGGAGCCCAATCCAGAACTCGACCGCAGAGTCGACCGCGGTGGCGTCCCGGACGGCGCGCTGGTCGAAGTCGGCCGCGCCGCTCAGCTCATCGCAGCCGGCCTCGCGGCCACAGTTGCAGCGACCGGGGGCGCCATCTTGATCGTCGACTACGGCGCATGGGATGGGACCGGAGACACGCTCCAAGCCGTGCGTGCGCACGCGCCCGAGCCCGTGCTGGCCCATCCGGGGGACGCCGATCTGACAGCGCATGTGGGGTTTCGCTGGTTGGCTGAGGCTGCAGAGCCTTTGGCGGCCCAGTTCGCACCGCAGGGCGCGTTTCTCACCGCCCTCGGCATCGGGGAGCGGGCCGCCGCACTCGCCCGACACACCCCATCGGAGGCGACGGCACTCGCCAACGCGCTCGAGCGCTTGACGGCACCTGCGGAGATGGGGACGCTCTTCAAAGTTCTGGCCCTGCTCCCGAAGGGCACCGCACCTGCCGCTGGTTTCGCATGAGCACCGCACCGATGTTGGACACCGCACATTTGACGGCCGACGGCCTCGGGACCGTCCGCCACGGTTTCTTCACGCGGCAGGGCGGGGCCTCGGTTGGGCTCTACACCGGTCTCAATTGCGGGTTTGGCTCACAAGATGAGCGAACCGCAGTGGCGGAGAACCGACGCCGCGTGGTCGATGCCATGGGCATCGGACCGCTGGTGACCGTCCATCAACACCATTCCGCCGACGTTGTGACCATCACGGCGGCTCCCGCGGACACTCTGAAGGCCGATGCCATCGTCACTGCCTCGCCCGGTCTCCTTCTCGGCGTGCTGACGGCCGATTGCGCACCGATCCTCCTCGCCGATGCCGACGCTCGGGTCATCGGTGCCGCCCATGCGGGCTGGCGCGGGGCGGCTGGCGGGATCGCACGCGCGACTGTCGACGCGATGGTCGCCCTCGGGGCGGAGCGCCACCGGATCCGCGCGGCCATAGGCCCCGCGATCAGCCAACCAAACTACGAGGTCGGACCGGAACTTCTTGAGGCGTTTGAGGCCCACACCCCGGACGCAGAACGCTTTTTCGTCGGCGGCCAAGGCGACCGTCTCCTCTTCGATCTGCCCGGCGCGCTCCTCCACCAGCTCCGCCAAACCGGCATCGGCGAGGCAAGCTGGATCCGCCGGTGCACCTACGCGGAGCCCGCCACCTTCTTCTCCCACCGGCGCGGCCATCATCAGGGTCTCCCTGACTATGGCCGCCTGATCTCCGTGATCGGTCTCTGAGAATGCCGCTCTTCGATGCCGATGAGTACGCCCGCCGCCGCCGCCGCCTCGACGAGGAGCGGCGTGCCCGCGGGCTCGATGCCCTCCTCCTCTTCGCACCCGAAAGCCACTACTGGCTGACCGGGTACGACACGTTCGGCTACTGTTTTTTCCAGTGTCTGATCGTCGGCGAGGGCGCACCGGTGCTGCTGACCCGCTCAGCCGACCTGCGGCAAGCGGCGCACACCTCCATCATCGAGGACGTCCGGATCTGGAAAGACCGCGCAGGGGCCGACCCGACGCAGGATTTGGCGGAGATCCTCAGCGCGCTCGGTCTTCGCACAGCCCGCCTCGGCGTCGAATACGACACACACGGTCTGACGGCCGCGGCCGGATTTCAGTTGAAGAGCACGCTCGCCCGCGCAGACCTCGTCGATGCCTCCGACCTGGTGCCGTGGCTCCGGCTGACCAAATCAGATGCGGAAATCGCGCATCTGCGCGAGGCCGCGCGCCTCGCTGACCTCGCCTATGACGCCGCGCTCGCGACCATTGCGCCCGGCGTCTCGGAGGCTGCCCTCTTCGCCGCAATGCAAGGCAGCGTCCTCGCAGAGGGTGGGGATTATCCCGGCAACCCCTTCATCATCGGATCCGGCCGTGACGCACTCCTCTGTCGTTACAAATCGGGCCGCCGGATCCTCGGGGACGCGGACCAAGTGACCCTCGAATGGGCGGGCGTCAGCGCGCAGTACCACGCAGCGATTATGCGCACCGTGGTGGTCGGGCCGCCGACCGCACGCCACAAAGCGCTTCACAAAGCCGCCGAAGCCGCGCTTCTGGCCTCGGAGGAGAAGCTTCGCGCGGGCGAGACCATGGGCGCGGTGTTCGCCAGGCATGCCGACACTCTCGATCAAAACGGCCTCTCGGAGCACCGGTTGAACGCGTGCGGATACGCGATGGGGATCAGCTACGCGCCCTGTTGGATGGACCGCCATATGTTCTATGCCGATGCGGCGACCGTGCTGGCGCCGGGGATGGCGTTTTTCCTGCATATGATCCTGATGGACAGCACCAGCGGGACGGCGATGACCCTCGGGCGGAGCGCCCTCGTCACGGACGGTGCGCCCGACATCCTATCGCGCCACGGCATCGAGTTGCCCGAGCGCTAGGACCACCCCGACGCGCCACGTCCTCACCCACGCCACGCCTCAAGAATCGTGCGCGCCGTCATCAGGTCCAAATGCGCGCCGCCACCGTTCTTGCAAAACGTGATGTCGTCGGACCCGGCCCGCCCGGACACACCTGCAACCAGGGCATAATAATCCGCCAGCACATCGGTGCGGGAAATCGTGCCCGCCTCGAGCGGGATTTTCAGCTCACCAATGTGCTCGAGCGTGGTGTCGTAGCTGTCCACAAAAATGCGGGCGCGGTTGAGCACCTCGTCGTCGGCCTCGCGCATCCGTGCCGTGAACGCGCCGATCAGATCGATGTGCTGGCCCGGCCGCAGCCAGGCGCCGCGGAGGATCGGAGTGGCGCTCATCGTGCATGTCGCAACGATGTCGGCAGCACCAACCGCAGCTTCGAGGTCCTGAACAGGCTCGGCCCCGCACTCCCCCGCGAGAGCCATCGCCTTCTCGGCCGTTCGACCCCAGATTTGGACCTCGATCCCCGGGAACTGGGCGGGATAGGCCTCCGTCAGGCTCCGCGCGACGGCTCCGGTGCCCACGATCAAGAGCCGCCGGCTCTCCGCGCGCGCGAGGAGTTTGGCGCCAAGGACACTGTCGGCCGCCGTCTTCCACTTTGTCACGAGCGCGCTCTCGATCACAGCATCGACGGCACCGGTCTCGTCATTGAACAAGACCATCACACCTTGGACCGTCGGCCGACCCCGCGCCGGGTTCTCCGGCAGGACCGAGACCGATTTCACCGCGATGCCCTGCCCATCGATCCACGCCGCGCGGGACAGGAGCGTGTCACCGCCGCGGTGTAGAAACTGGTCCGAAAGATCGGGCGGTGGGCCCCGGTGCCCGGCCTCGAGAGCCGCCACCATGCGACGCCAGTCGAGCTCTCCCTCAACAGCCGCCGCCGTGATGAAAGGCGGTGTCACGCGACTGCGGCGATCGCCCGCGCCAAGTCTCCGATCCCGCCCGCCGGAAGTCCGGCCACATTGAGCCGGCTGTCGGCCACAAGATAGATCCCCCGCTCCCGTCGCAGCGCCTCGACCGCCTCGGGCGCAAGTCCGAGGCGTGAGAACATGCCGCGGTGGTGGCGAAAGAACTCGAACCGGTCGGAGTTTGTCTCGCGCTTCAGGCAATCGGCGAGCTCGTCGCGGAGGCCCAGCATTCGGGTGCGCATCGCCTCGAGCTCGGCCTCCCAGGAGGCACGCAGCGCGTCATCGGCCAGAATGATCTCGACGGTTTTGGCGCCGTGATCGGGCGGGAAGGAGTGGTTGAGCCGGCCGAGCATCGACATCGCACCCCTGACCGCCTCGGGCGCACTGCCCTCGCCAATCAGGGTCATCGCAACGCCAACCCGATCCCGATAAAGGCCGAAATTCTTGGAACAGCTCGCCGCGACAAACATCTGCGGCACGCGGGCCGCCATGGCGCGGACGGCCGTCGCATCCTCGGCCAGTCCGTCACCGAACCCCTGATAGGCGAAGTCAATGAAGGGGATCGCCCCTTTCTCGACCAGCATGTCGGTGAGCGCCGTCCAGGTCTCGGGCGTCGGATTGGCGCCGGTCGGGTTGTGGCAGCATCCGTGGAGGATCACGACGTCGTCGGGCTGGACTAGGGACAGATCCTCAAGCATGGCGGCCGCGTCGACCTCGCAGGTCGCGGCGTCGAAATAGCGGTACGTCCGAGCGTTGAGGCCAACATGCGCCACCATCGCGGGATGGTTCGGCCACGTGGGGTCTGAGTACCAGATGGTCGCATCGGGCTTGGCCAGCCGAATGAGCTCGAGGATCAGCCGGATTGCGCCAGTGCCGCCCGGCGCCTGCGCACCGATCACGCGGTCGGCCGGCACGGCGTCGCCGAGCACGACGTCCCGCATCCGCCCGACGAAATCGAGATCTCCGAGCAGCCCGACATAGGCCTTGGTGTCCTGCGCCTCGAGGAGCCGCGCCTCCGCCGACTTGACAGCGCCCATCACCGGCGTCCGGCCCTCGGCATCCTTGTAGACGCCGACGCCGAGATCGACTTTGCCCGGCCGATCGTCGGCCTTGTAGGCGGCGACCATCGCCATGATTTTGTCCGGTTGCGGCGGTGTGAGGCGGGTCAGCATCAAATCTCTCCCTCGCGGTCCCGGGTCAGGATACGCCGGGTGGTCTCCTGCGCAACTGCGCCGAAGCCGCATTTCTGATAAAGCGGCAGCGCCGCCGGATGGTCGAGCGTGCAGGTCTTGACGGTGACCTTCTCGGCACCGGACGTGTCCCAGGCCGTGTGGATCGCAGTCTGCAAGAGATACCGGCCGAGACCACGGCCATGCGCCTCCGGGACCAGCCCGAAATATGCAATGTCGACGACCGCGGCCTCGCGCCCGTCCAGCATAAAAAACCCGCCGGGCCAGCCCTGCAGGAACATAGTGTAGATCCGCATCTCCGGGTCGGTCACAAAGGCCGTAAGCTCCTCGGTCGGCAGATCGAACATGTCTGTCCACTCATGCCGCACACCGACCGCGCTGTAGAGGTCGAGAAACCACCAGACCGGCGGATCCTCAGCCGCAATGAGCGCCACACGCCCGAGACTTGGGACCGACGGGCGGTCATAGAGCGGACGCGCCGTCATCTCGAGATGGGTGATGACGACGTCGACCTCGGTGCCGGCGGGGATCATCCTGTCTCGACCTTGAGATCAGGATACATCCCCCACTCCGTCCAGGACCCATCGTAGAGCGCGTGGTGGCGGTGACCCAACCGCTCGAGCGCCAGGCTCAGGATCGCGGCCGTCACGCCCGAGCCGCAGCTCGTGATGACGGGCTTCGCGAGGTCGACGCCCGCGCTCTCAAAGGCCGCGCGCAGCTCCTCTATCGGACGCAGGGTGCCGTCCTCATTGAGGAGCGCGCGGTAGTGCACATTCTTTGAGCCCGGGATGTGACCGGCGCGGAGGCCCGGACGCGGCTCGGCCTCCTCCCCCCGGTATCGGCTGGGGGAGCGGGCATCGACGATCTGCGGGGTGCCGAGCTTTGCGGCCGCCGCGACCTGGGTCACGTCCCGCACGCGCCCGGCATCCCGGAGCGCCGTGAAGTGACGGTCACGCAGCGGAGGCGCCTCGTCCTCGACCGGCCGCCCCTCCGCCTGCCACTTGGGGAATCCGCCATCGAGAACGGCGACATCGGCCTTCCCGAACAGCCGAAACAGCCACCAGACCCGCGCCGCCGAAAAGAGCCCGGCGCCGTCGTAGACCACCACGCGGTGACCATCCCCAATTCCCATCGCCCGCATGCGGGAGACGAACTTCTCCACGGGCGGCGCCATATGCGGCAAGTCCGAGGACTTGTCGGAAATCTCGTCGATGTCGAAGAACTTGGCGCCTGGGATATGTGCGGCGGCGTATTCCGATTTCGGGTCACGGCCATCGGCCGGCAAGTACCATGACGCGTCGAGGATCTGGACATCGGGGGCAGAGAGATGGCGTTCGAGCCACTCGGTCGAGACCAAAAGCTGTGCGTCTTCGTCCATTCGCCCTCCGTCGATTGCCTTGCGATAGCGCCCGACGCAGAGCGTTGCAAGGCAACGCGGCGCAGCGCAGGCCCTGCCGCGGGGATTCTGAGCTCTCCCGGGCAGACCGACGCCAAAGAGGGCTCCCTCGGTCGATCGCAGGGCCCTTGGCCAATGGTCCCTGGCTGGCGCGGGTGCCGGAGGTCCGCCGCTCCGCCGGGAGGCTAGCCAGGCACCCGCGCGCCGAAGATGGCCGAGCCGACCCGCACATGCGTCGCCCCGAGGGCAATCGCCGACTCGAAATCCGCGCTCATGCCCATCGAGAGCCCGGTGAGGCCGTTGCGCTCCGCCAGATTGGCCAGAAGACCGAAGTGGAGCGCGGCCTCATCCTCGGCGGGCGGGATGCACATCAGCCCCGTGGGCGGCAGATCCATCGCCCGACATGCGGCGACCAGCTCATCGGTCTCATCGGGGGTGACGCCGGCCTTTTGCGGCTCCTCCCCGGTGTTGACCTGCAGAAAGATCTGAGGCGCGTGACCCATCTCCTGCGCGTGATCGGCAAGGCGTCGCGCAATCTTCTGCCGATCCACGGTGTGGATCGCATCGAAGAGCGCTGCCGCAGGGCGCGTCTTGTTCGATTGGAGTGGGCCCACGAGGTGCAACTCAACCCCTTCGA
>JBCCWM010000026.1:0-19702 GCA_039193505.1 Pseudomonadota bacterium
AAGCGGGTTGTAGCGGTGCGTGCCATGCGCCCAATCGAAGGGCGAGAAGCGGAACACGTCGTCGCCCTGGCGCGCGCGGGCGCGGGAGGTCTGCTCGAAGAGCTCGCCCTTGACGTCGAGCGCAACGATCGAGCCCTGGAAGGTGAGGAGGTTCGGTATCACGAAGCCCACGCCCTTGCCCGCCCGCGTCGGTGCCACCATCAGCACATGCGGATGATCGCTGCAGGCGATGTAAGGGGCTCGGGACCCCGGCGGACCGAGCTTGGCGCACACGAAGCCGGCACCGGGCGCCTTGGCGAGCATGCGGTTGCGGCGGAGCTCGCGCGGCGTCTGCCAATGCGCCGCCCCGTAATCCTGTCGCCGCCGCGCGAGCGTCCAGAGGCACGCGAAGAGCGCCAGAAGGGCCGCTGGGGCAAGGATCAGCGCCCCGGCGATCCAAAACGCCTCGCGATCGACGCGGAAAAGGCGGGGAAGCTCGGCGAGGAGCCAGGGATCGTAGCCGTCAATGCCGGTCCAGACCTGGAGGTTCACATAGCCGGTCGCAAGAAGCGCGCCGATCGCAAGACCCGCGGTCACTCCGGCGGCCAGCGCGACCGGCAAGGGCAGGGGGGTGGCCATCGCTCAACCCCCCATCTCGTCGTCGAGATCGCGGGCGCGCCCTTGGCCGCGCTCCGCCTCGGCAATGCCGATCTCTTCGGTGGCTCGGATGGCGTTGGCCTCCGCGATGCGCTCGGGATCCTGATGCCGCGCCTCGGCGCTCCAGGCCGCCTCCAGCGCGGTGTCGAGCCCGCGGGCGATCTCGAGCCGCTCGGGATGCGCCGCGGCGGTCGACTCGAGAAACTCCTGGGTGAGAAGGATCCGATCGGCGGGATCCGGGACCGCCCGCTCGAGCGCCTCGTGCGCGCCACCGGCGAGCGCCGCAAGACCCTCGGAGCCGATCGCCGTCTGCAGCATGCCCGGCAGGTCCGCCTCGAACCGCGCGGCCTCGGCCTCGGAGAGTTCGCGGATCTGGAGCGCACCCGCACGGTCCCGAAGCCAGGCGGCGGCCTCCGCCGGGTCCGCATCGATCTCTTCAAGTGCGATCCGCGGATCGGTTTCCAACGTTGAGGAGCGCGCGAGGCCGTGGAGGCGATGGTAGTATTCGTCGATCGCCTCGGCGATGCCCGCGCGGGTCTCGGGATCGAGATCCGCGGCCGTCAGCCCGTCCTTTGCTGCCATCGCATCTATGTCGGCCGCGATCCAGGCCTGGGCGAGGCCTGCGTTCTGCGTGCCGCCAGCCTCGAGCCGCGCGTCGAGCCTCTCGGCATCGAGCCCGATCTCCGCGGCGTAGGCGCGGGCGTCTGCGCGGCTGTCCTCCGTGACCCGGCCGCCGAGCGCTTCGGCCGTCGGCGGCCAGACTTCGGCAAGTTCGGTCGTGTAGGCCGTGCGGAGGGCGGCGTCGGGCGTGAACTCAGCGAGCGCGCCGAGGATCCCGGCGGTCTCGGCTTCGAACCGCGCCCGCTCGACGCCGCCGAGCGTTTCGGCATGGGCCGCCAGGCGGTCGATCCGGTCTTCGGCTTCCACGATTGCCTCGGCCACCGTCACCACGTCGCGCATGGGGATCTCCCTTTCCGGTTCAAACCTGTGGCCGGGCCCCTCTTCGAGCGCCGCGGCGAGACGCGTGACGGCGCGCGCCAGATCGCGCCGGTCATGGGCCTCGAGCGTGTCGGCGAAGGCCCGGTAGGAGGGGGCGAGCGCGATCATCGCCGCATGGGCGACGGCGGTCTCCGCAGCTGTCATGGGGATGTCTTTCGCGGACCGCCCCTCGGCCTTGGCCGCGTAGATCTCTTCAACAGGCGGCGCTTTCGTAAAAAGCCCGCGCTCGAGCCGGGTGCTCGCATCGAGCGCAATCCCGTAGCGCTCGGCGATCTCGGCCTGTTTCTCGCGCATGAGATCGGGCGTGAACGCGCCGCCTGCCCAGCAGGAGAACCATTGGCCGTGCACGCGCCCGCGGTTGTTCAGAAGGATGTGGGCGTGCGGATGATCGGTGTCGCTGTGGATCGCGATGACATGGTCCCAGGCATCGCCATGATCGCCGCTCTCGAAGAGCTCGTAACACCAGTCCTGCACGATCTCGGCGACCAGCACTGGGTCGGTCTCGCGCGGAAAGCTGATCATCATATGGCTCGTGAAGCCGTGCTTGGTGCTGCCGCGCCAGGTTGCGGCCCAGGCCTCGACGAGCGCGTCCTGCTCCTGCGCATCGAGGCGGGCGCCGTCCTCGAACGCGGTTCTCCTCGAAAAGAACACCGCATCGGCTTTGTCGTTGACGTAAGCGAGTTGCCCCTTGAGCCCCTCGCGCGTCCGGCAGCCGCCGGTCTTCTGGCGCTTGAAGATCGCTTTCGGCGCGCCCCGCACGGCGTTCATCAGCGAGCGCGGAGACCGCCGCCCGGCGCCGCGCCGGTCCGGTCCGGGCGATCGCGCCCCGCCCGTTCTCGGTTCCTTCGGGACGCCGCCCCCCGGAACGCGTGGATGGGCGCGCAGATCGTCATCGGCTGCGAGGAGCCAGACCGCGCGGACCCTCAGGTGCGGGGCGCGGCTCATGGCGCGCTCCCGTGGCGCCGGACCGCCCCGGCGCGGCGCGCGACATAGCCCTGCCGCATACGGACGTCATCGAGAACGCCGAGGAAGGTCGCCTCGAGGCCCCGCACCGCCCGGAGACCCTCGGCCAGCGCCGCGCGCTCGCTCGCGCTCAGCGCGGCCGCGCCACGGTTCAGCTTCCGCGCGATCTGGTTGAGGTTTACGCCCACCTTTCGGAACGCATCGAAGCCTGAGAGGAGCGGCGCGACATCGGCCGGCAGCACCTCGAACTCACCGATCGCAATCCGCACCAGCGCCCTGTACGCCTGTGCGGTGTGCGGGAACCCCCAGCCCTCCGCCGCGTGTCTGAACGCCTGCAGCTCTCGATCCGGCAGCCGGAACAGCACCTGGCGCATCGGACGGTCGATCCGTCGCGTCTCGCCGCGCGCCTTCCGGATCACCCGCGAGATGGTGCTCGGGCTGCGATCGAAGGCTCGTGCCAGCGCCGTCCGGGTCTCGCCCGCGTCATGCCGCTGGCAAATCTCGCCGATCTCGCGCCGTGTCAGGTGCCGTTTTCGTACGTGTCTCATCTGCGCCTGCGGACCCCAAATGCACGGCGCGATAGCGCGGTGGCATATCCTGCAAGTGTGTTTTCGCCTTCTTTGCTACGTCGCTCGAAGGCTGAGCCTCAACGGCGCCGGTGGACGGACGACGGAGCGCGAAAGTCGGACGACGGAGGCAGAAGATCGAACGACGGAAGTCGGAGATCGGAGGTCGATGGCCGGACGGCGGAACGCGTTCCGCGAAAGCCGAGCGCCGGTCCACGGGCGACGAAGCGCGGACCTCAAAGCGCGTGGACTTCGAGCGCACTTTGTGTTTCAGTCTCATCTAGGGCAAAAACGCCAGAATGTATTTTTCGGCAGCTCAGCGACCGAGCGCAGACATCTGTCGCGGCGCCAGGAAAGAGGTCCGTGCACGTCATTGCGACCATGTCCGCCAAGGGCGGTGTCGGGAAATCCACCCTCGCCCGCGGGCTGATCTCGGCGGCCGCGCATAGAGGGCTGCGGACTGGGTTCATCGAGACCGACCGGAGCCGCGCGACCTGTCTCTGGGCGCGGGATGCGCATGCGGCGGGCTACTGGGACACCGGTATCCAGGGCTACGCTGCTGGCAGTGTCGAGACCCTCGAGGCCACCATCGTCGCACTTGACCAGGCAGCCGAAGAAGGTGGCGCTGGCGAGGACGCGCCGCCGCTCGATCTTCTCGTGGTCGATACCGCGGGCGACCGATCGCCGATGCAGGAGTTTCTGCTCGGTGGCGCCGATCTCGTGCTCGTGCCGATCAACCTTACCCGGATCGCGATGCTGACAAGCCTCGAGACCGCCTCCCACATTTACACGGTCATCCGCGACAACCCCGATGCCCATGTCGCGAAGCTCCGCGGTGTGGTGAACCAGCGCCCGCGCGAGCTCACCGAGATCCTGCAGACGGTGCGGACGTACCTTGCGGCGCCCGATCTGCTCACGGATGAGAACGGCGCCAACGCCACGGCATTACCGCTGCTCGGTCTCGAGATCCGCGAGCGCAACGCCTACCGCGAGATGGAAAGCAAGGGACTGCTCCACAAGATCGTCGAGGCCTATGACGCCCCGCGCCTGCGCCTCCGCCAAAAGCACTTCTCCGACGCGCTCGCGGAGATGGAGGCGCTGCTCGAGGCCTGCCTCTCAGAGATCGAGAGGGCCGATGCCTGAGCGGCCGAAGCGCTTTGGCACCAAGCTCCGGATCTCGGAGCGCTATGCCGAGGGCGGTCTCGACGATCTACCGGGCGCCCGTCCAGAGCCAGGAGCGGTGGAGCCGTCTGGAGCCGGTCCGCCATCCCGGGACAGTGGCGCGGTACCGGTCCGACTTGAGCCGATGGCCCCGCGATCAGGGGTCGCGGCGCCAAAGCCCGCCGCTCTTGCGCCGCGGTCCAAAGCGCCCCGCGGCCGCGAGATCAAGGTGCGGATCGCGATCGCGCGCGACCAGGCGGAGCGTCTCGCCCGGATTGCAGAAGATGCTGGGCTTCCGATCCGCCACATCGTGCTCGGCCTCGCACCGCGGCTTCGCATTGCGCTCGCTGCCGTTCTCGTCGAAGGCCCGCTGCCGGAGCCTGCCGACTGTCCCCGAGAGACCTCGGTTGCTGTGCCTTGCTCGCTGACATTGACGGCGCCACAGATCGACGCGCTGGCGGCGCGCTTCGATCCCGTCGGGCTCTATCCGCGGGCGGTCACCTCAGCGCTGACGCGGCTGGCGAGCCATCTCATGCGCGGGATCATCGAAGAGTTCCTCGAGAGCCGTGCGTGACGAGGGGGGCTGCCGCCCCCCGCCGCGCGAAACGCGCAACTCCCCCCGCGGATATTTGGGACGGTATGAGGGGCAGTGTGGGTTACCTCGGCAGGGCTCGGCGCGGGCCCTTTGGGTGTGGCGCCGGCGGTCGGAGAAGCGCGGCGCACCGCGCTCTCCATCCGGCGCCCTCAGGCGCCGGTTCCCGTCAGGGGGCTCAGGCGGAAGTGCCCGGACGCGTCCGCGTCCTCGAACCCGTTCACCCGCACCGTCTGGCCACCGGCCACGTCGATCGAGATCGAAAGATAGGGCGTCTGCCGCTCGCCCTTGCCGACCGCGTTCCAGGCCGATCCGATCCGAAGCGGGCGGCCGCGGGGCGAAGTACCCATGACCGCCCAGTCCGGGTGGCTCTCCTTCGTCTTCCAGGCATTCGGGACAAGCGTGATCTCCACGTCGAAGGTGAGCGATGCGATGAAGCCTGCATAGGCGCCGTCGTCGGTCTCGGTGAGGTCTCCGGTGATGCTCATGTCGATGTCTCCTTTTCGCTTTCGACGCCGAGCGAAGAGGCGTGCGCGGGCGCCGGGCTCAAAGGCGGCTCAGCCGGGACTGGAGGCCGGGACGGAGACTGTGGCGCGCGAGGAATGCCCGGAACGGGCAGGGGACAGTCTCCGTCCCGGGCGAGGACCCACCCTTTGAGCCCGGCGCCAGGGCGCGCCAGATCGGCAGGAGAGAAAGCGCAAGGGGGCAGCGATCATCGCCTCCGGGCGGCTCACGATATCGACGCCCGCCAATGAAAGGTTCGGGCCCGCGCGCCGATCTTGGAGATAGGTGTCCGGACCGCGCCGCACGAGACAGAAGAGCCACGCTGGCAGTGGCACCAGTGGCCAACGGACCGCTGCACGTGACGGGCGCAGAAGGCCGAGAGCGGTCGGTGCGAGCGGCAAACGCCCTGCCTCTCGATCGACGTCGCCGGTGGCCAGACGGTGCGGGTTCGTCGAAGCGGCTGGGGGGTCAGGCAGACCAGGGGTTGATGACGTTCAGACCTGCAGCCTGAAAGGCGGTGGGGTCGCGGGAGGCCACATCGAAGCCGGTCGAGGACGCGATCCCGGCGATGTAGCCGTCTGGAAGGGGAAACCCCCGACCACGGGCTTGGGCCGCGGCCGCAAGATCGGCATAGGCATGGGCCGCCGCTGTATCGAAGGGAAGAATACGGCCCGTGAAGAGGTCGAAGGCGGCGCCAAAAGCGGCCGAAAGGCGCGCCTTGCGCTTGCCGTCAGGAAGCGCGCGGATCCCGAAGAGGATCTCGGCCACCGTCACACTGGAAAGAAAGAGCGTCTCCGCCGCCTGTGCATCGAGCCAGGTCAAAACCGTCGGATCGGGCTTGGGCCGCATCGTCTCCGAAAGGACATTGGTGTCGAGAAGGATCACTCCAATCGCATCGGTTCGGCGGGTGCTGTATGGCGCGTGGCGTTGACCGCCTCAATGTCGGCCTCGGTCAGACCTGCTTTGCCACCGAGCGCGGCCAAGGCAGAGCCAAGCCGCAGCCGTTCCGGCGGCAGCACAGCCGCCTCGAGAATGGCCCGCATCTCGGCCTCGGTGCTGCGCCCCTGCTCTGCCGCGCGCCGTTTCAGCGCCCGATGCACATCGTCGGAGAGGTTGCGTATCGTAACGGCGGCCATGCTTCTGGTCCTCAAAGCGACACTGCTATCAATCTAGGGCAGGTGATATCAAACTTCAAGAGCGGGAGGCGGGCACAGGTCAACAGAGGCGCCTCCGTGCTATGCGACCTTGGACTTTCGCCGGGGTTTTGAGGGCTTGTCGGCGGGGGCGATCTCCATGCAGTCCGGGGTCCAGGCGGCGGCGCGAGCCCTTTGGGCTTTTGTGAGCGGGGGGAGGCCGGGGGCGTTCGCGAAGATGCTGTGGAGGCGGGCGACTTTCTCGGATTTCTTGAGCCTCTGGAAGCACGCCGGCAGGGCAGTGCCGTCGATCTCCACCATGATGGCGTCGAGTTGGGCGCCGTTGAGGCGTTTCAGAAAGCTCTCGGTCGGGGTCCAGACCTTGCGAATCTCGGCGCCGGAGAGGCTGGCGACGCTTTCGGCGAGGGTCTCGGTGGGGCTGAGAGTGTCGGCGGCAGACATGGCGTGTCCTTTCATTGGTGGAGTGAGATGGGTGTCAGGCTGCTCCGCCGCCCGAAGGCCGGGCAGCAGAGCGCGCGAGGGTCAGGCGGCTTCGGTGCTTTGGGCGGTCCTGGCGCTCCGGGCGTTCATGTCGTGGAGGAAATCGGCGGCGCGGAAGATCTCCCGCTTCTCCGCGCGAAGGGCCTTGAGCCAGCTCTGCCGTGGCTCATGCTGCCGCGCGGCCGCGCGCGGTCACTTCGTGCAAGAAATCGGCAGCCCGTCCGGCGGCCGATGCCGTGCGGAAAATCTCGCGCTTGTCGTCCCGGAGGGCCGCCAGCCAGCTTTCGACATAGGCGCCGTTCTGGTCGTAGTCCGCGCCGATCCCGAGGCTCACGCAGAGCATGGCGCCACCGATCTCTGCGACCAGCTCCTCCTGCGCATAGTCCTCGCGGCGGTTGAACTTGGCGAGACGGTCGAGCCGCTTGGCATGCCCGGTTGCGTGCACGCATTCATGCGCCAGCGTGGCGAAGTACCGGGCAGCGCTTTCGAACGTCGCCACCGGCGGCATGTGCACCCGGTCGTCCGCGGGTGCGTAGTAGGCCCGCGGCATGCCGCTCGTCTCAATCGTGAGACCCGTTTCGCGAAACCAACCGTCGAGCGCCGGATCGCTTGTCGTGCCGAGATCCCGCGGAGGCTCGGCGGGGCGATAGAACTCCGCAGCCAACCCCTCGATCTGGTCGGCGTTAAAGACACGGTAGGCGCGGGCATAGGCGAACCTGTCGGTCTCGCCGTCGTCGCGATCCTTCTCGACGGTGCCGTATTTGACGACCAGGGACGATCTCCCGCCCTTGCGGACCTGTCCACCAGCCGCTTGCGCTTGTCGATACGTGAACCAATGCGCAGCTGTGTAGCCCTTCTCCGCGGCCGTGAGCCAAAGCATGAGCACGTTGATCCCGCGGTACCGCTCGCCTGTTGCGCGGGTCGGAAACCCGAGCCCCGGCGTGCTGCCGGTCCAGGGCCGGCGCCAGGGCGGTGTCCCGGCCCCTATGGCGGCGATGATGCGGTCGGTGACCTCCTGGTAGAGATCGAAACGCTGGCTCTGTCCCATATCGATGGCTCCCTCTCGTGATCCGCTGCGGGGTTTGAAGCGCGGCCCCGTGCTTCAAACCCTGCCGCGCGGCGAGCGGGGCCGGTGAATTGCCGAATGCGGCGCAGCCGGGACCGGAGGCCAGGGCCGCTGAATTTTGGACCCCGGGGAAGGCCCGGCACGGGCCGGGGAAAATTGAGCGGCCCTTGTCGAGGACCCACCATTCGGCAAGAGGGCCGGAACAGGCCCTCAGGGCATCCCGCTGGGACCGAAAGGCCGATGTGGACGAGCGGGTTCGGCCAAACTCTCGCAAATGCCGAGGAAGCCAAGCTTCATGGATCGTTAAGATCTGCTGCTCACGGTCACGCCATGATGCTCGAAGAGATCACGCAAGATGCGCCGACCATCGAGAGCAGGGGAGCGGGTGTCCTGCTCTGCTGGGGCGACAGACTGGTTGTCGCAGTCCTGGCATCGGGTGAGATTGGGCAATACGCCGGTCAACGCCTTTGGCTGCGCTCAGAGGTTGAGCGCGCTCTGCAGTCCCGGATTGACCGGGCCTTGCCGGACGCTCACCATCGCTGACAGCAAAGAGGTCATTCGTCGGAGGAGCTTGAGCCATTGGTCGACGCGGATCGGGATGCAAAGCTCCGCCTGGCAGCATTTGATCATGTCCGCCAACTCGCCCTCCGCCACGACCATCTGACGTCCGCGCATCTGAGCCCAGGGCTCATCGTGGACGGCGAAAGGATCCCACTCGTGAACCCTCAGCGTGGGATTTTTAAGCCGCGGCAGCTGAGCAGGCTTCCGTCAATCAGAACGGTGTTCCCGCGGCAGGGCGCAAAGGTCTGGTATGACGACCAGCGGCGTGTTCACGACCAAATCTACTCGGGACAGGACGTCGTCGACTACGCCTTTTTGGGCGACGATCCGGAAGTCGCGGACAACCGATGGCTGCGCGAGGCCTGTGAAGATCAGACGCCTGCCATCTATTGTCTTGGCATTGCCCCAGGGCAGTACAAGGCGATCCTGCCTGTCTTTGTCGTCGGGTGGGACGCCGCGAACCTCAAAGTGCAGATTGCTTTTTCCGAGGATGAGCGCGCCTCCAAACCGCCGTGCACAGCGTTGGAGCGTCGGTACGGGCTCAGAGCTGTAAAGCAAAGATTGCATCAGGCGCAGTTTCGCGCGGCTGTCATCTCAGCCTATGGAGGACGATGTGCCCCCTCAAACCTGCCAGAGGCGCGTCTCCTCGACGCTGCTCACATCGTCCCCGATGCGGACGAGGTTTGGGGAGCGCCGTTTGTGCCGAACGGTCTCCCCCTTTCGAAGATCCATCACGCTGCATTCGATGCCCATTTGATCGGGATAGATCCGGACTTCCGGCTGCATGTCGCGGCTCAGTTGATGGAGCAACGCGATGGACCGGTGCTCGAGGCTCTCAAGGCGGCCAATGGCAACTCAATCCGCCTCCCCAAACGTCAGACAGATCGGCCGGACAGAGACCGCTTGGCGATGCGGTTCGAGAGGTTCCGGAAGAGTGCATGATGGGCGGGTTCCTGTCATTCGCCGCCAGCACGAGGTGATAGAGCCTTGGCAGACCCAGCGGACGTTCAGAACAGCCTGAAATTGAGCATGTCGCTGCATCGCCGCAAGTCCGCTTCGAGCCCAGACCTACCGGGCAGGACCCTGAGAATTCGAGCTGAATTGGTTTACTGGCCTTGTGACAAAGCGTGCACCTTCGCATGATACCGGCAACTCACAGTCAGCGAGGCCTTATGAAAGAGATCCCTGAAATCCCACTTGTTTTGCAGGCAGCTACGATGGAGGCTGAGCGAGCAATTGGCTTCCAGTGGGCTGACGCATCCGTCGGAAAACGCTCGAAAATCGGTGGTAAGCCTGATTTCGTTCAAGCTGAGTGTAGGCAAGCTTGCAAAAGCTGCGGCAGTGAAATGACGTTCTACGCTCAGATAGACTCAGTCGGTGATGAAGTGTGCCTTGCAGACGTAGGTATGGTCTATGTTTTTGTTTGTTTTGACTGCTTCACAAGCGAGAGTTTTGTGCAAAGCGGATGACGGCTTTGTCCGCAGACCACCAGTTCGCAGCCCTCTCAATTTTGCAGGCGCAGCGAAAGTCGGCTCTGACGGGCCGCACGGCAGGATAGCAAACCGCATACTAAAGGCAGGTTTGGGCCGAAGGCCGCCCTTTGGGGCAAGTCACTGCGCTTTTGCGGCGCACGACAGCGCCCTCCACACACTGTTGCAACCCTGCCGCGCTGGCTGCTCATGGCCGGCGTCGCTATCGCCGCAACTCGTAGCGTCTGGCGATCCAGGCAGGTAGGAGGCGGCGGAGCGCTTGGCCGTCGGCTCCCTCGACGACGGAGGCGATGTCTCGCAGCACGCGCTTGTCATCGGCGGCGAGGCTGCGTGCGGGCCAGTGCCGGCGGGTTACGGCGACGAGGTCGGAGAACCCGGCCGCCCAGTCTTGCAAGTTCGGTGGGTCGAGGGCGGCGATCCAGCCGGCCATGGTTCCCTGGTCCGCGGCGGCCTCATTGATCCCGTTGGCCGCGTCGATCAGGGCGTCGAGCAAGTGCTGGAGCGCGCCTTCTCCTGGGAACTCGATGCCGTCGAGGAGCGGCCCGAGCCAGTCTTGATGCGATGGCATGCGGGGGGCTATCGCAAGGGCCGTGAGGTAGCCCTGGAGGTATGCCTCGCTGATGCCGGCATGCGCGAGCAGCGCCCTGATCCCGGAAGACGTGCCAGCATTTGAGGGGGCATCCTGCATCGCGTGCCAAGCCTCGAGCGTGCGTGCTGCGATCTCGGCCATGATCGGGATCCGTTTCATCGACCGACCGTCGAGAAGCGCGTCGGCCACCGCGGCAAAGGAGAGCCAGTCCGCGGTCTCGGGGCCGGCTTTCAGAGTGGCGGCACAGACGGCGAAGTGCCGCGCCCACCAGTCCCGGCGCGTCTCGAGGTGTTTCCAGACCGCGGTCTCGCGGCCCTTGTCGGTCCGCGCGCGCGCAATTGCGGCGCGGAGCTCTGCGGTGTCCTCGAACCACGTCGCGGCTTCGCCGAAGCGGTCCATCCAGTGTGCGCTGTCCTTCACCAGCGCGCCACGTCTGGCTGCAGAAGGTACCGCAAGCCGCTCCAGCGCGCCCATGGCGGCGAGCGTCGCCTCAGCATCCGAAGGGGCCGGGACAAGAGCATCGGCCTCCAAGAGCTCCGCGAGATCCACGAGCCCGGGCGCCGGGCAGAGGCCCGCTGCGAGACCCTCGCCGATTGCCCGCGCCAGCGCACCGGCGAGGGCCTCGGGGTCGATGTCGATGACGTTGATCTCGTCTTGGATGCGCTCGAGGGTAAGGCGCTGCTCGCGGAGGTTGGTGCAGGGCAGGATGAAGGCATCCTTCACGCCGTAGCCCTGCTTCAGCATCGCCATCGCGACGCCCTTCTGCCCGCCGATCTCGATCGCAGCGACGAGGCTCTGTGCGCCGACGCCATCGGGCAGGCTGGCCGCGGTCCGGGCGATCCGGACCTTGAGGGGCTCCGCCACCGCTCCGCCGCCCTGCATCCACCGGCGGAGCGTGGCGTCGACGGCGGCGCGCGCAGGCTCCGCCGGCAGCCATTTGCGAACCGCCGGCAGGAGCCGCGCGGCCTCGGCGCCGAGGCTGCGGCCTTCGGCCCGGCGAAGGAGCGCGGTCGCTGACGCGAGCCGGAGGTCGGGGTCCGGATCGAGGAGCCAGTAGAGGCCGAGGCGCGCTTCGAGAGCCTCCGGGCGCTCCACGATCATGCCCGCCAGCATGGCGCGCGCATCGGGCATCAAACCGGCGAGGAGTTCCGAGAGGGCGGCATGCACCTGAAGCGGCGCATCACCGACATCCCTCAGGATGCCCGCAAAAAGTGCGTCGATGTTAGGCACGACCTCGACGCCGCGCCCTTCCGCGGCGATCACCTCCGGGGTGAGAACCGCATAGACCGGTGGCACCAGGCCTGCGCGCGCATGGATCCTGGCAAGACGGCCGCGCATCTCGATGGGGAAGGGGCGCGCCTCGTTCTCTTCGGCAAAGCGCTCCTCGACCGCGGCAATGAAGGCTGCGCCCTCCGGCAGGCCGTTCTCGCGCGCCATGCGCGCCTCATCGAGCGCCGCGGACAGGAGGGCAGACGCCGCCTCCGCCTGCGGGTCCTCGGACGTCAGAACGGCTGCTGCGATGGCCTCAACACTCTCGGGCTGCCGCATCGCAGCCGGAGCACCGTCGCAGATCAGGCGCGCCCTGCCGTCTTCGTCGTCGGCGGCGGCGATGGCCGCGATCAGGGCAAAGGCCTTTTGGAGCATGCGCCAACGCGTAAGGCAGGGACCGCGCGCTGCCAAGCACTCAGAGCGACGCGGCCACGCGTGCGGCGGCCTCCGGCGGATCGCCGCAGCTAGGGGATCCCACTTTCAGGTGACGTCCCGACATAGACCGCGACGGTCACGCCGTTGTCCGTCTCCTCGAAGGTGACACCGATCTCCTGGAGGAGCTCCGCGATGTGCGCGCGCTGATCCTCGCTCGCGGCGTGGATCGAGACCCGGCCGATGTCTGGAAAGGCGCAGGGCGGGAAGGCGGGCAGCCAGGTGGTGCCGGTGAGGACCGCCTCGCCGAGGAGCGGCAGGACGGTCCAGGCGGGTTCGGGAGCGAGCCTGCTCATCTCGGCTGTGATCAGGGCCAGTTTGCGGTTGGTGACAATCCGCTGAAGGCCATGAGCTTCGATATGGGCCGCGCGCCGTCGATCCTTGTCGTCGGCATGCACAGGGGTGACACGAATGACATTCATAATGTGGTTCACCTTGGGTTTGGGAGACCTGGCAACGCTGGTCGGGCAAACACGTTGGTCATTGAGATCATAAGCGGATCTCCGCGCGTCTCACGTGGTGGCAGGCGCCTTCGGCGACCGCCGTTTCGGCGCCGGATGCACGTCGTAGACCGTTGTGGTGGACTTTTCGACCGCACGGGCGTCATCGGTCCATTCGATGGCGAGCGTGCAGTCGGGCAGCCAGAGATAGACTTGAGCAATCTTCCTGCAGCTTCCCGGCGGGTAGAGGGCGTAGATGGCGAAAGCGACGCCTTCTATCGTCTGCGCGTCCTCTGAGATCAGCGCGAGATGGGCCGCAATGGGCATGCGCTCGAGATCGCCGATGCTCGCGACGAAGGGGCCGCGCGGCGGTTCAGCGTTTCTCTTCAGGGGGATGCGGAGAATGGAGCCAGTGGGGAGGTCTGGCGGAACCTGGACATGAAGAACCCCGCTGCCATCGACGATGCAGGGAAAATCCAGATGGTCTCTCCGGCGCGCGGGCACCGAGGCGCCCGGATCCGCATTCACTGAGACTTCGGCGGTCAGCACATCACGGGGACTCTTTGTCAACTCCTGCATTGTCCGCTCTCCATGCGTTCTCTCTCTGTGGGTCAGGGTACACTTGGACCGAAAGGGTGAACACAGACAGGAGCGTTCCACTTTCGGTGGATTCTGGTTCGTTTGCGTGCCACCCCCGTTGGAGCGGCGGCGGAGTTGGGGGCGGCAGTGGACAGCGCGGACGAGGATGGCGAACGGCTCGAGGACGTCGAAGACCTCGAGGTTGCCTTCCGCTTTGCGATGCTCAGCAGGCTGCTCGCGGATGGTCCCCGCTCGTCTCGGGCGCTCGCAAAGGTCCTTGGTGTGAGCCACACGACGGTCAGTCGGCAGATCGCAGGCATCAACCAGGCCTTCGGGTTCGACGTGATCGAGACCGAGGAGGGCGGGCTCAGCGTCTCAGAGCGCCTCGATCCGATCCTGCTGGCCTGCCGCACGAGCGTCGGCCAGCTTCGCGAGATCAAGACCTTTCTGGCCTATGAGGGCCAGCGGGACCGAGAGACCGTGCGGATCGCCTCAAGCGAAGGGCTCATGGTCAACTGGCTTCTCAATCGCCTGACGGACGATCCCGGCGCCCAGCGGGTGCGCTACCAGTTCGACACGGACATGGAGGCAGGCAGCGGCGACACGACAGACGTGTTCATCCACTACGATGCCCAGGGCTATCCCGGGCACATCACGGAGATCATTGGATTTCTCAACATGTTTCCCTTCGCGGCCCGCTCTTATGTTCGGCGCCATATGTTCTCGATCTGCCGCAATGAGCTCCACCGTCTGACCTATATCTCGCATCTCGGCCGCTACATCGGGGCCGATCCGTGGTTCTCGCTCTTCGCTCTGAAGGAGCGGAATATCGCAATGAGCCGCACGCTCTACTCGACGCCGCTCGGGACGGTTCTGCGCTCGTTGCTCACTGAGGGACGCGGTGTTGCGATCGTGCCGACCTTCTCGATGATTGTGGAACCGGATCTTGTGCCGCTCCGCGTGGGCGACGGGCGCGCGGTGCAGCAGATCTCGGTCTGCATGTCGTTTCAGCCGACAACACCCCAGGGCGCTGGCGCGCGCCCGGCCCATGTCGAAGCCGTGGCTGAGGCGTTTGCGCCTGCATGCTTTCGGAAGGTGTCGGACCGGTTCGACGCGCTCGAGCTCACGCCCTTTGCGCGCCGGGTCGATCGGCTGCGGCGTGCGGTTGCGGCGACGCCCGCTCTCGAGATCCGCCGCGCCCGCACGGCCGATCTCGGCGCCCTGGCAGGCCGCTTTGCACGGAAGGGACACGATCGTCTCGATGAGGCCACCCTGACCCGGATCTTTACGAAGGCGCGGAGCGCCATCTTTGTCTTTGGCGAAGCGAGTGGTGAAGTGTCCGGCGGTGCTGTTCTTGTTGCGTTGACGGCCCGCGGGTCCGAGCGGTGGCGCAAAAGCTTCTCGATCGACGAGGTGTTGGGGGACGGGTTGGTGGCGGGCACCGGACGCTCAGCCGAAGCCTTGGTCTGGCTGGGCCTCGCTCTGCCTCGATCCCATTTTGGCACGCTGAGGCCCTTCTTCAGTCTGGTCGAGGCGACCACGGCCAGCCTCGATCTCGCACAGTGGTGTGTCGTCGCTGGACCCGGCCAGCGCGTGGTCGCGGGCCTCTTCGGCTTCGAGCCAGTGACCGAGGGGCCGAGCGAGATCATGTCTCGGCCGGCGGTTCGCGTTGCCCGGAGCGAAGCTGAGGCGTAGAATCAAAGCTGCGGGACAGGCGGGGACGCCGATGACCGCACGGTGTGAGACCGGCCGGGGCGCCGCCTGGCGTTCCGGCCGACGCCATCCGCTCCCCCGATCGCGTCGCCAACCCGATCAGGCTCCCAGCGAGATTGAGCCCGCCCCGCGCATGGCAGCGTGTCAGATCGCGGAGGAGCCCGCCCGGCGATCGCACCGGGGTCTTGGGGTGGTGCCGGTTGGCATCGATGACCAGAACAGCGATGGATGCCCGGAGCCGCCCCATGGTCTCAATGGCCTCGGACCAGGCACTCGGCGCGATCGCGAGGTGATGCGCCCGGTCCTGGGCGGCAATCAGGAGCGCGGTCTCCGTCGGCGCGTCCGAGGCACCAAGCGTCTCGAGCACATCGCGGAACTCCGGCGAGGCGAGAGCGGCCAGGCGCGCTGGCTCAAACCCGGCGGCAGCATGTGCACAGGCCGCGTCCCCACACTGAGCGGATCCCGTCACTGGCCACACGGGGTTACGACTGGAGGGGTCGTGCACCGCAGCCGCCTTTCCCATCTTCTCAGCAGTCCAAAATACAAGACTCTCATCGGTTGTACCTTCGTATTGGGACCGGACAGTCGTGTCCGGTCGACCGGACATCGATGTCCTCGCCGCATCCAGCGCGCCGTCCTCCAACACCTGCTCGGCCTCTTGAAGTTGCGCCGAGAGCTCGGCAAGCGACAGCGCATGGAGCGCCTCCGCCGCTGGCCAGGACGCAAGCTTTCGCACAATACGCGCGCGAACATCGCTCGGCGCTGCCTCACACTGCTGATGGAGCGCACGCAGGATCACGCTCCGGCGCCGGATGAGCGCGCGTCTCATGCGCCGGTCGACCTCGAGCTTTGCCCGGAGCGCCAGAAAACTCTCGATCCGGCGGATGAGAGGCGAGAGGACAAGCCCGGCGCCTCCGAGCGCGCTCCGCGCGCCGTTCGCCCCCACGCGCCGCTCGATGAGGCCGAGGCGCACCAGCGCTGCTTCGTGGCGGCGCACGCTGCGGGGCGTGAGACCGAGAACGTCGGCGAGCCCGGTCTGGGCCATAAAGCAGACGGGCTCCCGGTCCGGCCGCGTCCAGTCGCTCGGTCGCGTTGTTCGAATGAGCCGCAAGAGCGTGTCGCGGAGCGCTCTGGTCAGCCCGATCGCGGCGGCGACGTCTTGCAGAAGATGCTCGACGCCGGTGCGTTGGAGACCCTCGGGCAATACGGGATGGGTCCCCGGACGTGGCGCCCGGATGCATGCAGTCATGGTCGATCTTCCTCAGGTTGGCGCGCGGGAAAGACCAGAGCGCAGAACACCGGCCGCGTGGCTGCGGTGTTTCAGTTGCCTGAGCGGAAGAGACGTGGTAATTGAAAATAAGGTTTTTGGCCGCTCTTTGGCGGTTTTCGTCTCTTCCGTGGTGGTCTTTCCATCACGGATTTTTTTTGCGTCTTGGGGTTGCGACCTCCCTTCTCGATTTGTCAGGCGCCGCTTTGACTGAAGCGGAGTTCAGTACGGCACGTACTCGGTCACCAGGTCACCGGTTACGGCATCTACGTGGCTGAGACCGACTGCACGGGCGCGCCCGACCCAGTCGCACTCCCCGATCGTCATCAGGCCCTCGGTCATCCAGGCTGGCAGCGCAGAGGGATCCGGAACGGTCGCCCAATCAAAGGAGCCTTGGGGGCCCGTGCGCCCGATCTCGACGCGGCTGATGTAGCGTCGGCAGACCGGACCGTCAGAGCCCTCGTAGCGCAGTGTCAGCCAGTCGATGGTGTAGACCTCGATGCTCCGCACTGGATCGAATGCCGGGTCGGAGATGTCGATATCGGCCCCCGTCGCCGCGGTGCCAGGCAGAGCCACCCTACCGCTCATGGGACAGAGCCAGATCTGGAGCGGTGGCTCGATCGGCAGTGGCGTGATGCGCCGGATCATCTCAATCCGCGCCGCCGTGCATTCCGCCGAAGCCGGGAAGCCGCCTGCGAGACAGAGCAGGATGGCACAATCGATCGGATAAGACTGGGGCTCTGCCGCGGGTGACGCAAAGACTGTAGAGATCAGGAGCGCCAGTCCGACGCATGGTCGTTTCAGTTCGGAGCGCTGCTTCGGAAATAGAGCGATCTCAGCACGATCCGCCACCAAGTGCTCAGCGAGAGATCCGTATCTGCCCGAGACTGTGCTTCGGATGCACGGCAAACACAGATCATCCCTGCGGCAGATCTTGTGCGTTCCCGACCGGAATGACATCAGAGACACACCGGGAGGACGACAGAATGGCGCCATCCAAAAGACCGCCCAAAAGCAACGGGTCTCTCGAAGACGTGCCAGGCATGCTCATCATCGATGGCAGTGGGCCCAACCTCGTCATGCGCCGCTACGCCCACCTCCTCCTCGAGCGGGGCGGCCAGTTCAAGCTCGAGCTCGCGCCCGACGAGGTGATGCGCGAGGCCGGCAAGGAAATTTGGTTCCCTCGGATCTACATGCCCGACGGCACCGTGTTCGAATTCGTCCTGAACAAGAACATGAAGAAGATGAAGATCGAGAGCATCGTCGGGGCGATCGGCATCTTCCGCGATCTGAAGCAGCCCACCGCCATCGTCCCGCTGGTCCACCCCCCCCTTCCCTGGGACAGGGAGAGCGGCGCAGGCTGACCGCCGGCCCAAGGCATTCCAAAACCCAAATGGGATCAGGCGCTTCGGCACGCGTCTTCGGTCCGTTTGTGCGGTCTGCCAAAGAGCCATACGCCCCTCACTCAAAAAATCTCTTGACGACAAAATATATTTTATGTCGTTTTGTGTCTAGAAGCAGTTTTGCACAGCGTGAGAGTTTCATCTCCGGGCCTTAGCCCGGGCAAGCGCCGGAGGCGGGCTGACCGATGAGCTTCCAAGAAACATATCCGATGGCACCGCTCCGCTCCCATGTTCCGAAGGACGCGCTCGGTCAGCTGCTGGCCCATGGGGGCCGGATTGAGCTTCGGCTGCACGGTCGGCTTCCGCTGACCCCCAGTGTTCGCGGCGCCTGGGGTGCGGTTGTCGTGATGCCGAATGCCGAGGAGTACGTGGTGGTGAAGCCGAAGACGCTCGAGCCAATCACGATCCGATCCTGTTCCGGGGCGATCGGGATCTTCGTCCAAAACGGGCAGTGCGAGGCGCGCATCGGGCTCGTCCCGGTCGGTGACGACGATGGAACCACTGTGCCCGGCGCCGCCTCTGAGCCATGAGAGAGGTGGCGACGATAAAGGTTCTGGCGCGGTCTCTGGTCTCTGCCATCCTTCTTGGCGGGACCGTAGGGGCATCGGCGGAGGTGCTCTTTTTCGAGCGGGATGGACGCCTGCGCGCCTCCGCGGGCTGGGTGTTTCATGGCGAAGCGAAGAGCGAGGTCGAGCGCCTGGCGCCGGGGCACGGCGTTGTCGGTCGGCACGCAGCGGAGGGGACCAGAACTCAGGGGCCGAGTGCCTCCCTCGCATCTCGCGGGCGGGTCTCTCCACCTCCAGGCGTCGCTCAGCTGATTGAGGCCACGGCCCACCGATATGCCTCGCATCCGGCCCTGGCCGGTGTGGGGCTCGACGCTCTGCGCTGGTCGCAGCTTTTTCAGGCGATGATCGAGGCCGAGAGCACCTATCGAGTCACGGCGCTGAGCCCCAAGGGCGCCTATGGCCTCGGGCAGCTGATGCCCGCGACCGCCGCGGCCCTCGGCGTGGACCGGACCGATCCGGCAGCGAACCTCGACGGCGCCGCGCGATACCTCATCGCACACATCGCGCACTTCGGCTCGGTCGAGCTGGCGCTCGCGGCCTACAATGCCGGCCCACATCGCGTGGTCGCCTATCGCGGCGTTCCCCCTTTTGAAGAGACCCGCGCCTACCTCGCTCGGATCGCCGCGATCTACGACCGTCTTTCGCCTGAGACCCCTGCCCCCCTCCCCACACTGGCGCGCCCAACGAAGGAATTTCCATGACGCCCGATCTCTGCCAGAGACCTCGTCTCTCCGCCGCGTTTCGCCGGGCGCTGGTCCTTGCCCTCCTCTTTGCCGCCCCCATGGCCTCAGCGCAGGATCTCTCGCCTGTGCAAGCGATGTTCGAGACCATCGAAGCCGCGCTCACCGGTCCAATCGGGATCTCGCTTGCGACGCTTGCCATCATCGTCACGGGGTTTTTGTGCTTCATGGGCCGGCTCAACTGGGTCTGGTTCGCCTCGATCGTGGTCGGCATCGTGCTGGTCTTCTCCGCCGACGACATCGTCGCGGGCTTCGCTTGAGGCCCGCGCCCGGTGCCGGACAGGACCCCGCTCTTTCTCGGCCTCGCGCGCCCGCCACGCTATCTCGGGCTGCCGATCGGCTATCTCGTGGTGCTGGCCCTCGGCGTGATCCTGCCCTTCATCTTCATCCAGCACCCCGCGATCCGTCTCCTCGCCCTGCCGCCCTATGCGATCCTTTGGGTGCTCGCCGACCGCGAGCCGGCCTTCTTCGAGATCCTCGCGGTCTCGCTCGGCTCGCTGCCCCGCACCGCCAATCGTGGCCATTGGGGCGG
>JBCCWM010000027.1:0-19550 GCA_039193505.1 Pseudomonadota bacterium
CGCCTCCACCGCCTCCGCCACCTCCTGCCGCCGCTTGCCATTTTCGCGGTCGTCATGGGCGCGATCTATGGCGGCTGGGCAACGCCGACCGAGGCGGCCGCCATCGGCGTCGTGATGGCGTTCGGTCTGGCAGCCGGGAACGGGGCCCTCAGCTTCTCGATGCTGCACGCGGCCTTTGTCGCGACGATGAAGACCTCGGCGATGCTGCTCTTCATCATCACGTCGGCCTTCTTTCTCAACTTCATCGTCGGTCTTCTCGGTGTCCCCCAGGCGATGAGCCGCCTTGTCACCACCTTCGAGCTGAGCGCGACTGAGCTCATCCTCATTCTCGTGCTCTTCTACCTGGTCATGGGCTGCTTTTTGGAGACCCTGTCGATGATGGTCGGCACGATCCCAGTCGTGATGCCTGCTATCCTCCATCTCGGGATCGATCCGGTCTGGTTCGGGATCTTCCTCGTCTTGATGATGGAGCTGGCGCTCATCACGCCGCCCGTGGGCATGAACCTCTATGTCGTCCAAGGCGTCCGCGGGCGGGGAGAGCTTGCCGATGTCTATCGCGGGATCCTGCCCTTCGTCGCCGCCATGCTGATCATGGTGGGGGCGATCATCCTCTTCCCGCAGATCGTGATGGTCCTGCCCGAGGCGCTCTATTGACACCACTCCACAGGGCACGGGCCCTCTTTGCGGCGCTTGCAGATCTCAGCCACGATCCTCCGGGGATGACCCGACCGAGCTACAGCGCGCGCGAGTGTCAGGCCCACGCGCTGATCCGCTCCGCCGGTGCGGAGATCGGGCTCCTCCATCACACCGATGAGATCGGCAGCCTTTACCTGACCCTGCCGGGCCGTGACCGGAGCGCCCCGGCACTGATGACAGGCTCGCATCTCGACACTGTCCCCCATGGCGGAAACTACGACGGGGCCGCGGGCGTCCTGGCGGGGCTCGCCATGCTCGAATGGCTCGCGGCAGGTCCGACGCCGCCCTGCGATGTGACGCTGATGGTCATCCGCGCGGAGGAGATGATCTGGTTCCCCGAGCACTACCTCGGGAGCCGAGCGGCCTTTGGGCTCCTCCCCCGCGACACGCCCGATCGCGTGCGGCGCGCCGACACCGGGCGGAGCCTCGCCGAGCACATGACAGAGCGCGGCTTCGACCCCGACGCGATCCGGGCGGCGCGCCCGCAGCTCGACCCATCCCGGATCCGGGCCTTCGTCGAAGTGCATATCGAACAGGGGCCGGTCCTCGCCGAGGCAGGCCGTCCGTTGGGCATCGTGAGCGGCATCCGCGGCAACATCCGGCACCGCTTTGCGCAGATCACGGGCGAGACGACACATGCTGGTGCCGTACCACGCCGCGCGCGCCGCGACGCCGTGCGCGCCGGCGCGGAGCTTGTGATGGCCTGTGAGGCGTTCTGGGATCAAGTCGACGCCGAGGGCGGCGACATGGTCCTGACGTTCGGAGAGTTCTCCACGGATCCAGCCGAGCACGGGATCACCAAAGTGCCCGGACGGCTCACCTTCACCCTGGACATGCGGAGCCAGGATCAGCCGACACTCACAGCCTTTGAGAGAACCCTCGCGGACGAGAGTGCGCGGGTGTCCTGCGACCGGGGCGTCGAGGTCTCCCTCGGCCTCGCGACCCACGCCGCGCCCGCTCCGATGACGCCGGAGATCCGGACCGCGCTCCAGGCCGCGGCGACTTCGCTCGGCGTGCCCTGGTGCGACATCCCCTCGGGCGGCGGACATGACTGCGCGGTCTTTGCCGGCCTCGGCGTGCCCGTGGGCATGGTTTTCATCCGCAACGAACATGGCAGCCACAACCCCAACGAACATATGGAGATCGCGGATTTCGACTACGCCGCGCGGGTCCTGACGCGATGGGCTGCACGCACTCTGTTCGGATCGGATCTGCTTCCCTCGGGCGCCTAAGCGCCGCGGCTCTCAGATCTTGGAGCTCTGCCGGTAGAACGGCTGATGCTCGGCGGGATCGAAATAGCTGTCGTAGAACTTGCGGACATGCGGCAGCAGGTCTTTCGAGAGCCCCCGGCGCTCGACCTCCTCATCCGTCAACGCACGGGTCAGGTCGCGGCGGAGTTTCTCCAACGCGTCTGCGCGGTCGACGCGGGTGAACCTGCCGGCCTCGTAGATCACCTCGCCCGCGCACATCGTCATATCGACGGCGTCGGTTTTGGCGCGTTGGAGGACCGCGTCGAGCACGGGGTAGTCCGGATCCAGATACGGGTAGGCGAGCTTATCCCAGTCGATCAGCACCATGTCGGCGCCCTTCCCAACCTCGAGCGTGCCAATCCTCCCGCGGAAGGCCGTCGTCTTTGCCCCGCCGGCGGTGCCCATGCGCAGCACCTGCGCCGGTGTCGGGACCGTGTCCTCTAGTCCCGGCGTGCGGTGCGCGTTCAGCACCATCCGAAACTCCTGCAACATGTCCCGGTCGTCGTTGATCCCGGCCTCGTCCATGCCCATCGCCGTGTTGACGCCGTGCCGCTCCCATTCGTTCAAGGGGCCGACGCCGGAGCGGAGGCGGAAGTTGGACGAGCAGTTGTGACAGATATGCGCCCCCTTTTCGGCCACGCACTCGATGTCCGACTGGCTCAGCCAGACCCCATGGCCGAGCGTCAGGTTCGGCCCGACGAGGCCAAATCGATCGATGTACTCAAGCGCGGTGCCTCCGCCGCGGCGGCGCGCGTACTCCTTCTGGAAGGCCGTTTCGACGAGATGCATGTGGAGCGGCGCGTTGTACCTCTCGGACGTGTCCGCGAGGCGCCCAAGGGCCGCGTCCGAGCACCAATGCAGGTTCGCAGGCGCTAACTGGATCCCCACCCGATCCTTGGTTTGGTGCTGGGCATGGAGATGATCGAAGAGGTCCGTGAAATCGTCGAGATCCATGGCGAACCTGGCGAAGTGGCGTCCCAGCCGTGGCTGCAGGTCGTCCGGCAACATTTTTACGAACGCCTGATCGTCCATGTAGACAAGCCGGTTCTGGTCGCGGAGCGCGAAGGAGTAGCTGACGCGCATCCCAATGTCGTCATAGGCGCGAATAACCTCGTTGGCCCCGGCCTCCACAGCCGCCAGATCACCCGGCACCCAGCCGTGGATGTGCTGGACCGTGGTCACGCCCGAGGAGATCATTTCGAAGGCTGAGTAGAGCGTGTCGAGATAGAGATCGACCGCGCGGCTGACGAGCCGCGTGACGAACCAGAGCTCGAGCGGCATGTCCGGCGATCCGAGTTGGACGGGCGTCAGCCCAATGTGGTGATGTGCGTTCACAAAACCCGGCATCAGGATCTGCCGCCCGGTGCCGAGAACCCGCGCGTCGGGATGTGCGGCCTTCAGCGTGTCGAACGGGCCGATGGCAGCGATTGTGCCCGCCTCGACCAAAACAGCGCCGTCCTCGATCTCCTCCCAGCGGTGGCGGTCGTTCGGTTTGAGGAAGACGGTGCGGCCTCGGACAAGGCTGGTCATGGGTGAGGCCTCCGGCTTCGTGGATCACAGGGTCTGGCGAGCGCCCTCCGCGCGCCGAAGGATGTGTCGGTCACCGCCCGCAAACGGGGCGCCGTGCTGGTGTGGGCGAGGGCGGAACCTCCGTTTGACGCATCGGGCGCGCCATCTGCCACCGGACCCGGCATTTGGCCGCGCCAACCGGATGCAGACACCGGTTATCACAGCAGACGCACTCCAAACGGGTCAATCAAATAGGCAGCTCACGTCCGCAAACTGCGCCGCTTGCCTCATTGATGCGCAGACCGTCGGACACGCAACGCAATGGGTTCTTTCGCAAAACGCAGCCGACATCGCGCATTGGGCGACCCATCACCCGCTGTTAAAGCTTGCTGCGTGTCCGCACTTTCACCATTGAGGCGCAGAGACAGGATCACTGCAACGTTTCAGGGCAGCGCATGGACGACATCCAGGATCCCGACAGCGACCCCATGCATTTGTCCCTGACCGAGGCCGTGGCCGACATGTTGCGCAGCCGCATCATTCGCGGGCAGCTCAAACCGGGTCAGCACGTCGTCGAGCGCAAGCTCTGTGCCGAACTCGCGGTCTCTCGAACGCCTCTGAGAGAGGCGCTGAAGCTATTGCGCCAGGATGGGTTGGTTGAGATCGCCCGCAACCGCGGCGCTCGGGTGACGCCCTACTCCGCTGACGATGCGATCGATCTTTTTGAGGTGATTTCGGCGCTCGAGGGCCAGGCCGCAGCGCGCGCTGCGCATCGCATCACCGAGGACGAACTGGCGGATCTGCGTCACAAGCACGCCGAGATGGCGCGCCATCACCGAGACGAGAACCTCGACGCCTATTTCGCGCTGAACAGCGAAATCCACGACGCGATCGTGCGCATCGCCGACAACCCGATGCTCGCGGCCAGCCGGGCCCGCCTGATGCCGTTGGCTGAGCGCGGGCGCTACATGGCCATCTTCAATCGCGACCGATGGAACCAGTCGGTGGAGGAGCACGACGGGTTGATGACCGCACTCCACCGGCGCGACACCGACGCCGCCAAAGCGATTTGGGAGCAACATCTCCTCAACACCGGTCTGTCTGTCGGAGAAGCTCTGGCCGCGGATCAAGCCGATCTCGCCCGCTGAAAGACGGATTGTGGTTCGGGCCGCGCGAGCGCCGTTCCCGTTGTCCTCAGGGCAGAAAGAGCGCGGCCCGAGCGCAGGCTGCTCTCTTCGATGCAAAGGGCCCTCGGAGAAACGGCAAGCACACGCGCGACCAATTCCCGAGTTGAATTGTCGGAAAATCGCCCCGAGAATGGTGCGGCCAGCCAAACTCCAGCCAGCGGCCCATTGAAATCCAACGAGGGGGATAAGGCGCATGCGTTCCAAGGTCTTGGCCGCACTGGCTGTTCTGGCATCAGCATCGGCACTCCATGCCCAAACGTCGGGCGAATCCGGCAACACCGTTGAGCCTGCCCGATTCCTGAGCGCCACCGACAACACCGGCCCGACGGAAGCCGAGAGCCTGACGCTCGGCATGTGGGTTCGGGCTGGCAATGTCACGACCTACACGATCGGCAACAGCTGGAACGATTGGGTGCTCTGGCTGATGTACGACAAGCTGCGCGAGCCGTCCCCGTATGTCGGCAACGCCGAGGACTGGCTGGCCACAAGTGTGGAGCAGGTCTCGGACGACGCCCGGGTCTGGGAGATCACTCTCCGCGAGGGCGTCACGTGGCATGACGGGACGGATTTCACCGCCGAGGACGTGGCCTTCACGTTCGAGTATTACCGCGAAGGGCCGCCGAACCGCTGGACGCACCACGCATCTTCCGTGCCGCGGATGGTGGGGATCGAGGTGCTCGACACTTACAAGGTTCGCCTGACGGCCGAGAAGCCCATGCCGAATTTCGACCGGATCACAGCGGCGGATCTTCCGATCATCCAGAAGGCGCAGTGGGAGGGCGTGGAGAAGCCCCGGGAATTCACCGAGATCGGCATCGGCACCGGGCCCTACAAGCTGGTCGACTATCAGGCGGACCAGTACTACCGCTTTGAGGCCAATGAGAACTATTGGCGCGGTGCGCCGGTGGTGCAGAATCTGAACCTGGTCATGATCAAAGACCCTCAGGTGATGTTCACCGCCCTTAAGACCGGTGAGATCGACGGCGCGGCGCGCCCCGTGCCGCCGGAGCTGGTTCTCGAATGGATGGACGATCCGGATCTCGAGATGATCAGCGCCCCGACGCTCTGGGGCGCATGGCTCGACCTCAACGTCATGCGCGAGCCCTTCGCCGACCGCGATCTCCGGCGCGCCGTCACCCTTGCCGTCGACACCGAGCCGATGCTCGAGCGGATCATGCTCGGCCAGGGCAAGCCCGGAACGCATGCCTGGCCGCATGTGGACAGCTTCTGGACCAAGCCGGACCTCAGCGCCGGGCACGATCCGGCAGCAGCGGCCGAGATCCTCGATGCGAAAGGCTATGTCGATGCGGATGGCGACGGCGTGCGCGAGCGGCCCGATGGCTCGGCGTTTCAGCTCGACATGAAGATCGCCTCGAACCAGCCTCTGTTCCTGCGCGCGGCCGAGATGATCTCGGCGCAGCTCGGAGAGATCGGCCTCGACGTCGATGTCGAGACGATTGACCCCGGGACGCTGGCCTCGCTCTGGCGCGGTGGGGATTTCGACATGCGGATCGCCGACATCACGCCCCACGGCATTGCCGACCAGGATATGCTGATCATCCTCTATCGTGGCGACCAACGCCGCGAGATGACCCTCGACGAGGAGAAGGCGGCGATCGTCGAGCGCTGGCTCGACGCGCCGACGCGGGCCGCGCGGCTCGAGGTCAGCTATGAGCTGCAGGAGTACCAGACCACATACCCGAACCGCGTCATGCTCTGGTATCCGGAATCGACCTTTGCCTATCGGTGGGACAAGTTCGACGCCTATGTGCCCTCGGCAGGCTACGGGATCTTCCACAAGTACTCCTTCCTGCCGCCCGAAGCGCGGGACGATGTGGCGGATCCCCTGATCGGCAACTGACAGGTGGTCTGGGCCAAGACGGCGGCGGCGTATCTCGCCGTCGTCCTGATTGCGCTGACGATCAACTTTGCGCTGCCGCGCCTCGCGCCGGGAGATCCTCTGAGCTTCCTGCTGCCCGAGGACGTCCTGGCCGAGATGACGGAGGCCGACCAGACCGCCGTGTTGGCGGAGTTTGGCCTCGATCGCCCGATCCCCGTCCAGTTCGTGGACTACGCGATCGGCGTGCTGACGGGCGATCTCGGCACGTCTGTCAGCTACGGCGCGCCGGTCTGGCGCGTCGTGGCCGACCATCTGCCCTGGACGCTCCTTTTGATGGGGTGGTCGCTCGCGCTGAGCACCCTCCTCGGGACGGCCCTCGGCGTGATGGCCGCGCGCCATCGGGGTGGGACGCGGGACATCGGAGCGACTGTCGTGGTCCTCTTCCTCGGATCGGCGCCCGTCTTTTGGATCGCGATGCTGCTGATCACCGTGTTCTCGGCGCGGCTCGGCTGGCTCCCCTCCTTCGGGGCGGTGCCGCTCACCGCGTTTCCCGGCTCGCCCGGATACCTCTGGGGCATCGTTGAGCGGCTGATCATGCCGGTCACGGCCCTCACCATCGTGCAGACAGCCGGCGTCTGGCTGACGGCGCGATCCTCGATGGCGGTCGCGCTCGCGCGGGACTACGTGACCTTTGCCCATGCCAAGGGGGTGCCCGAGGGACAGGTGTTCTGGCGCCACGCCCTCCGCACCGCGATCCTGCCGATCTACACCAATGTGATGATCGGCGTCGGCGGTCTCTTGGGCGGAGCCCTCGTTGTCGAGACGGTCTTCTCCTATCCCGGCGTCGGGACGCTGATTGTCGCGGGCGTCGAGGCGCGGGACTACAACCTCCTGCAGGGCGTCTTCCTTGTCGCGACGCTGAGCGTGATCGCAGCCAATCTGGTGGCCGATCTCACCTATCCCTTCCTCGACCCGAGAGTGCGGCGGTGAGTTCAATCGCCGAGCCCTCGTCGCCGCCGCCCCGGCGCGCGACCCCGAGCCTCAGTGCAGTGCAATGGACCGGTGTTGGGATGCTGTCCGTCCTGATCGCCATTGTCACGCTCGGGCCGATGGTGCTGCCGTTCGATCCGGGCGAGAGCGTCTGTCCGCCGTTCTCAAGACCGTCCCTTCCGCACCCCCTCGGGTGCAACGATGTGGGTCAGGATCTCTTGGCGGGGATCCTCTCGGGCGGGCGAATCTCGCTGGCTGTGGGTCTGGTGACGGCGCTCGTCGCGACGGCGCTCGCCACTGTGATCGCCATTGGCTCCGCCTGGCGGGGCGGCTTTGTCGACATCGCGGTGATGCGGTTCGTCGATGCGGTTATGGCGCTGCCGTTTCTGCCGCTGGTGGTCGTTCTCAGCGCCTTTTTCGGTGCGTCCTACACGGTCCAGATCGGGATCCTTTGCCTCGTCCTCTGGACCCAGCCGTTGCGGGAGCTGCGCGCGCAGGCGCTGAACCTCAGGCGGGCGGATTACACGGATGCGGCGCGCGCGATGGGGGCCTCCGCCTGGTATGTCACCACGCGGCACATCCTGCCGGAACTCGTGCCTCTGATCGTGCCGCAATTCATCCGGATCGCCCACGCGGCGATCCTGACGGAGAGTGCGCTCAGCTTTCTCGGGCTCGGCGACCCGATCGCGAAAAGTTGGGGGACGATCCTCTTCCACGCTAATGCGCGGACAGCGTTTCTGACCGATGCTTGGCTATGGTGGGTGATGCCGCCAGGGCTGCTGATCGCGCTCTCTGTTCTCGGCCTGGCGCTGCTCGGGCACGGGATCGGGGACCGGCTGCAGGACGGCACAGTCTCCGGCACGGAGCGCGACGGAGACGCCGCCCCTCGGCTTGGTGATGCCCTGGTGGAGGCGCGCGACGTCACGCTCAGCTATGGCGAGGCACGGGCGCTCCACGGCGTGGCGCTCAGCATCCCGA
This sequence comes from Pseudomonadota bacterium, assembly GCA_039193505.1. GTDB lineage: Bacteria > Pseudomonadota > Alphaproteobacteria > Rhodobacterales > Rhodobacteraceae > Algicella. Next base: position 8,451 of record JBCCWM010000027.1, read on the forward strand.
AGGGTGAGACGCTCGGCCTCATCGGCGAGAGCGGCTCGGGCAAGTCGACGCTCGCCATGACCATGCTTCGCCTCTTGCCGCCTGCGGCACGGGTGGAGCGGGGGTCGGCCTGGGTGGGGGAAGACGATCTCCTCGGTCTGCCAAAGGCCGCACTCCGCCATGTTCGGGGCCGCCGGATCGGGCTCGTGCCGCAGGCGGCGATGAATGCGCTCAACCCGGTGCGATCTGTCGGCAGCCAGATCGCGGAGGCCGTCCGGGTGCATGGCGCGACCCGCGCCGAGGCGACCGCGCGGGCGGCGGAGCTGATGCGTCTCGTCTCCCTGCCTGAGGATCGGTTGAGCGCGCATCCCCACACCCTCTCGGGGGGCATGCGCCAGCGGGTGGCGATCGCGATTGCGCTCGCCGCGGAGCCAGAAGTGCTGATCGCGGACGAGCCGACCACTGGCCTCGATGTGCTGGTGCAGGAGAGCATCCTGGATCTTCTCCAGGACCTCTCCGCCAGGCTCGGGCTGACAGTACTCTTCATCACCCATGACTTGCCGATGATCGCCCGCCGTGCGGGGCGGCTTCTGATCCTACAAGACGGACGTGTGGTCGACGAGGGAGCGCCCACCGACTTGGCCCGGGCACCGGGTCATGTGCACACGCAAGCCCTCTTTGACGCCATCCTGCCGCTCCGCGGATCCAAACGCTGGGACCGCGACATCCCGAGCGGCGCACCGCTTCTCGAGGTCCAAGAGGTCTCGGTCACCTTCGGCACAGGGCTTCCCGACCGCCTCCGCGGCGTGCGCCCGGTCCAGGCACTCCGAGAGGCAACGATCCGTCTTCGGGCCGGCGAGGTGCTCGGCCTTGTCGGGGGATCGGGCTCCGGCAAGACGACGCTGGCCCGTGCGGTGCTCGGGTTGCAGCCCATGACAGGCGGTCGGATCGAGGTCGCGGGGGGGGCGCCGCGCCCTGGCGGACCGGCGACCATGATCTTTCAAGACCCCTACCAGTCGATGCGCCCTGCCATGCGGGTCCGCGACGTCGTGGCAGAGCCCCTGACCATCCGTGGTATGCCGCCGGAGGGGAAGGTCCGCCAAGCCCTCTCCTCCGCCGGACTGCCGAGCGACGATGCCTTGCTCGACCGACGTCTCGGCTCGCTGAGCGGCGGACAGCGGCAGCGCGTCGCGGTGGCACGCGCCATCGTTGCGGCGCCGAAGCTTCTGGTCGCCGATGAGCCAACTTCGATGCTCGACCAGTCTCTCCGGGCGGAGCTTCTGGCGCTCCTCGAGCGGCTCCGCGCAGAACATGAGCTCGGCATCCTCTTCATCACCCACGACCTGGCCTTGGCGCGGCATTTCTGCGATCGAATCGCTGTGATGTGCGAAGGGGAGATCATTGAGACCGGTGCAGCCGACGCGATATTGGAGGCTGCACACCCCTACACCCGCGACTTGATCAAGGCCGTAGATGCATGACCCGCCCGTTGCTGCTCCTCTTTCTCTTTCTCGCACCACCCGCGCCCGCTCATGAGGAGTTGCACCCGCTCACCCGCTTCGTCCTCGTTGAGGCGACAGAGGCGGGAACGCGGGTGACGGCGGAAGTCTCTGCCCTTCTGGTCTATGCTAAGGCGGCGGCGCAGCGCCGCTCCCCCAAAGACGTGATCGAGGCGCCGTTCCTTCAGTTCCGGGAGGGTCCCGGTCGGCCGCGCTACCTCCTGGACACGGAGGCGCTGGGGCAGAAGCCGACGGAGGCCGCGGGTCTCGTCGCCCCGATCCTGCCGCTCCACGCCAACGGCGCGGAGATCCGGGTGGTGTCTGCCCGCGCGTCGCATCCCGGGGCCGACAAGGAGGTCGAAGTCGTCGATGCGACGATAGAGGTCGTTCTCCTCTTTCCCGATCGCTCCGATCTTGAGCTCGCGCCCATCGACGAGCCGCCGCGCCTGCCGCCGGACTGGTTCATGTTGACCGTTCTCACCGATGCGCGCCGGACCCCGGCGGTCATCACTGAACGCATCGGCCCGCTCCGGGCGCCCGTTCTGATCCCTGCGCCGTGAATGGGACGCTTTGTCTTTCTCCTCAACACGGTTGAACCGCCAAAGCACATCGCCACCCCTCCGGCCGGGCACGAGATTGCCGTTGTCGACCAATACGCGTTCCGCGCGCAGGATCTCGTGGGAGCCGATGGCCTCTTGATCAGCCAGCATCTCGACGAAGTGCATCTCGGCGAGCATCGCGAGACGTTGGAGGTGTTTCTCGATCGAGGCGGCACGCTCTCTCTCAACGGACCGGTCGCGCGGCCCTGTCTCGACCCGCCGGGCCAATACCACGCCCTCCCGTCCCAAGCGGCTCGGGAGTGGGTGATCGATATGGGGGCGCCGCACCCGATCACGGCGGGCGTCGCAGCCGAGGATCTGACCTATCGACGGGGCGTGATCGGCTTTTGGGCACGTGGATTCTTTGAGGTGCCCGAGGGCGCCACCGTCCTGACCCGGTTCCGCGCGTCGCGACGGCCGGCAGACTGGCTGTGGCAGCGCCCCGAAGGCGGCGCGCTTTTCGTTCATCCCGGCAATGACATCTGGGGCTATGCCGGCGACGCGACGAGCGCTCGGCCGGTGTTTGCGCAGTTCCTCGACTGGGCCAGCCGATGATCCGGATCGCAACGATCGACGCGGGGCTCGCCTATCAGACCCGCACATTCGAGGATCCGCCTTTCGCGGAGCGGTTCGGGCAGCGGATCCCCTTGCGGCGTTTGGAGGAGACGGATCTTGCCGGGCTGCCGTGTCTGATGATCCCGTGCCGCACCAATGGCGTCCGCCTCGCGCCGCACAAAGCACAGCTCGCTGCGTACGTGGACGCGGGGGGGACGCTGGTGGTGATGGGCGAAACGCATCCCGAGCTTTTTCTCAGCGGGCTGCAGGTTGCGCCTGAGCCGACCAATTTCTGGTGGTGGCTCGAGGAAGGTGCCGATCTCGGCGTGCGCATCGCGGCACTCGATCATCCGCTGGTGGCGGACATGTCCGAGGCAGACGTGACCTGGCACGTGCATGGGACGCTGCAGTTCGAAGATCCGAGCACCCCGCTCGTGACCTGGTCCAAGGATGGCCACCCCCAGCCCATCCTGTCTCTGCAAATGCGGGGCCGAGGGCGGCTGATCGTGACGACGCTCGACCCCATTTACCATCACGGGTCGGGGTTCATGCCTGCGACGACCGCCTTTCTCACCCGATTTTTGCCGGCGCTCTGCCAGGACTGGTGACCGGCCTGCCGAGAGCGCGTGAGTTGGCGCGGAACGGACCCCCTCGCCTCCGACCGTTCACCGTGACTCCATCGCGCGGCGGCGTGCCGCGAACACTCTCAGTGCCCAAAACGCGCGCAGCGATGCCAGTGCAGCCACCCGGATGCCCGATAATAGCGCAATCGATCTAGGCAAGATCAGATTCACGGCAGGATTCCTGACTTAGACTTGCGGTGGCGGCATCTCTCAATTGTATTTCAATTGGGAAATCTGGGTGTATTGTATGCAATATGAGAGTCGTGTTCTCCACCGCAACAGCCTCCGGCCGGTGAACGGCTTTTAGATCTACGCCGCATCCAACCGACGCAAGAAGAGTGGGTCCAGCAAGGAGAGATGTCGTGAAGTTACATCTAAACAGTAAGTTAGGCGCAGCTATGCTTGCGATTGGGGCGCTGACCGCAGCAAGCTCCGCCGGGGCTGAAAGTGTGCTCCGGGTCGCGATGACCGCCGGGGATATCCCCGTCACAATCGGCCAGCCCGACCAAGGATTCGAGGGCTATCGTTTTGTGGGATACAATCTCTATGACGGCTTGGTCCTCTGGGACTTGTCGCAAGGCGACGCGGCCGCGGACATCAAACCGGGCCTCGCAACCTCCTGGGAGATCGATGCGACGGACTCAAAACGCTGGATCGTCGATCTGCGCCAAGGCGTGAAATGGCATGACGGGTGCGACTTCACGGCAGAGGACGTTGCCTGGAACTTCGATCGGATCTCGAACGAGGACGCGCCTCAGTTCAATGTCAAACAGTTTGCCGCCATTCGGAACCGAACCGGCATCATCGATTCCGTCGAGGTCCTGGACACGCACCGCGTGGCCTTCAACACGACGCAGGTCGATGCGCTCTTCCCCTACCAGCTCTCGTACTGGTTCATGATCAGCCGCTGCCGGCTGGAGGAGCTGGGCAACGACTACGAAGCCTACGCGATGGCACCGTCGGGGACGGGGCCCTACATGTTCGACACGCTCGTGCCGCAAGAGCGGTTGGAGCTTGTCAAAAACCCCGACTATTGGGACCCGGAGCGCGTGCCGGCCCATGATCGGCTGGTCTTGTTGCCGATGCCCGAGGCCACAACGCGGGCCGCAGCGCTCCTGTCGGGTCAGGTCGACTTTATCGAGGCGCCGTCGCCCGATACCATCCCGCGTCTCGAATCTGCCGGCATGCAGATCGTCACGGCGCCCTACCCACACAACTGGTCCTATCAGTTGAACTTCGTCGACGGCAATTTCGCGAAGAAGGAGGTGCGCCAGGCCGCGAACTTCGCCATCAACCGCGAAGACGTGAAAGCGCTTCTCGGCGGGTACATGCTTGAGGGGTACACCAACATCCCGCCGTCGACACCCTATCACGGGAAGCCCGACATCAAGTACGAATATGATCCCGAGCGCGCCGCCGAGCTCCTGGAAGCGGCCGGGTGCCTCCCCTGTGAGATCACACTTGCGATCTCGACCTCCGGCTCCGGCCAGATGCAGCCCCTCCCGATGAACGAACTGGTCAAGAGCCAGCTCGACGCGGTCGGCTTTGAGACAAATCTGGAGGTGATGGACTGGAACGCGCTTCTCGATGTTGCCCGTCCAGGCCGCGAGAACAGCCCCGAGATCGACGGGATCAACATCAGCCGCGCGCTTCAGGATCCATTCAGTGCCTTGATCCGGCACGTCTATTCCGCGCAGCACGGCCCGAAGGGCTCGAACTGGGGGCATTACACCAATGCCGAGGTCGATGCCTTGATCGATGAGATCTATGCGGAGTTCGATCCCGAGGTGCAGCTTGCGAAGCTGACCGAGCTCCACGAGATGATGGTCGAGGACGCGGTGATGCTCTGGATCGCGCATGACGTGAACCCACGCGCCCTGGCGCCCAACGTCAAGGGGTTCGTCCAGGCGCAGAGCTGGTTCCAGGACCTGACGTCCATCGTCGTCGAGTGAACCGCACGGGCGCCGCCCTCTTCTCGGGCGGCGCCTTCGGCTTTGAGGGGCGCCTATGACAGCTTACATCATCAGACGCATTCTCTATGCGATCCCGATCTCGCTCGGCGTCAGCATGGTGTGTTTTGCGCTGGTCTACATCGCCCCGGGGGATCCGCTTCAGACGATCCTGCCGGAAGATGCGAGCGCCGAGACCATCGAGATGGTCAAAAAGGCCTACGGTTTCGACAAGCCGCTTCCCGTGCAATATTTCGTCTGGCTCGGCAAAGTCATGACCGGTGATTTCGGGCTCTCGATCGCCACGGGGAGAAGCGTGGCGGACGAAGTCTTGAAGGCCCTCCTCAACACCATGCTCCTCGCCGGCGGGGCCGTGATCGTCGCCTTCACCCTTGCCTTCGCGCTCGGCGCGACGGCGGGGTACTTCGCCGGCTCCCTGATCGATCGGATTGTGACCGGGATTGCCGTGATCGGGGTCAGCGTGCCGAACTACTGGCTCGGCATTGTGCTGGTGATCATCTTCTCGGTGGAGCTGAACGTGCTGCCTGCGACCGGGATGGGCGCCCGCGGCTCGGTGGAGTTCAACATCTTCCGCTGGGACGACTTCAAGTTCGTCATCATGCCCATCATCACCCTCTCGATGATCCCGATCGGCATCATCGCCCGGACAACGCGGTCCGCCGTCGCCGAAGTGCTGAACCTCGATTTCGTCGAGACGCTGCGCGCCAAAGGGCTGCGCGAGAGCGCGGTGTTCCTGCATGTGGTGCGCAATGCCATGCCCCAAGTCCTCGCAGTCATGGGGCTTCAGTTCGGCTACCTGATGGGCGGCTCGATCCTGGTTGAGACCATTTTCACCTGGCCCGGAACCGGTTTCTTGCTGAACAAGGCGATCCTGACCCGGGATTTGCCGGTGCTCCAGGGCACGATCCTGATCCTCGCGATGATCTTTGTGGCCACAAACTTGGTCGTGGACCTGCTGCAGACCGCAGTCGACCCGCGCCTGAAACGAGGCTGAGGGGTCGGAATGACAGATGCAACCCTGACGGCGGCAGCCGCCGAAACAGCACCGGCCCAGGAGGTTCGCGGCTACTGGCAAACAGTCGCCAACAGGCTGAGATACGACTACACAACGCTTTTCTTCGGCGCGATGGTCGTTCTGATCATACTCTCGGCGGTGTTCGCACCGCTCTTGGCGCCGATGGACCCCTACCAGGACAGCTTGCTGCATCGGCTGAAACCGATCGGCACCGATCCCTACCTCCTCGGCACTGACGAGCTCGGGCGCGACATCCTCTCGCGGCTTCTCTACGGGGGGCGGATCTCGCTCGCGATGGGCATTCTGCCCGTGCTGATCGCAACTCTGGTCGGTGGTCTCCTCGGGATCATCGCCGGTTTCGTCGGCGGGCGCACCAACATGGTCATCATGCGGACGATGGATGTCTTCTATGCCTTTCCATCGATCCTTTTGGCTGTGGCCATCTCGGGTGCGATGGGCGGCGGGATCGCGAACGGGATGATCTCGCTCACGTTGATCTTCATCCCGGCGCTCTGCCGTGTGGCCGAGACCGCGACTGCCCAGGTGCGGAGCCTCGACTACGTCGAGGCCGCGCGCGCCACAGGGGCGAGCGCGTTCAGCATCATACGCGAGCACATCCTCGGCAATGTGCTGGGCCCGATCCTGATCTATGCCTCGAGCCTTGTGAGCGTCAGCATCCTGATCGCCTCCGGGCTGTCGTTTCTTGGCCTCGGCGTGACGCCCCCTGAGCCGGACTGGGGGTTGATGCTGAACACACTCCGCCAGTCGATCTACATCAATCCCCTTGTCTGTGCCCTGCCGGGCGTCGCGATCCTGATCACGTCGATCTGCTTCAATCTGGTCAGCGACGGTCTGCGCACGGCCATGGACATCCGGATGTAAGGAGCGAGCATGACCGAAACCGCGCCGTCAATTGCACCGGTCGATCCGACCGACACCCGCGACCGCGGTGGCAAAGCGCAACCGATGCTGATTGCACGGGAGCTGAAAAAGCACTTCCCCATCACAGGCGGGATCCTGAACCGCCCCGTCGGCCACGTGCGCGCCGTCGATGGGGTCAGTTTCACCGTCATGAAGGGCGAGACGTTGGGGGTTGTGGGCGAATCCGGGTGCGGAAAGTCGACCCTCGCCCGTGTTCTGATGCATCTGATCCCGCCCGACGATGGCGAGCTGATCTTTGACGGTGAGGGTGTGGGGGCCCGCGACGGCATCGAAGTGCGCGCCATGCGCCGGCAGATGCAGATGGTGTTTCAGGACAGCTACTCCTCGCTCAACCCACGCCTGCCGGTGGAGGATTCCATCGCCTACGGCCAGCGCGTCCACGGCGCATCGGCCGCCGAGGCGAAAGCGGCATCACGGTTGATGCTCTCGAAAGTCGGGCTCGATCCCGAGGTGTTCGGGCCGCGCTACCCGCATGAGCTGTCGGGCGGGCAAAAGCAGCGGGTGAACATCGCGCGCGCTTTGGTCCTTGAGCCGAGGGTTGTGATCCTCGACGAGGCCGTCTCAGCGCTCGACAAATCCGTCGAGGCGCAGGTTCTAAACCTGCTCCGCCATCTCAAGCGGCATTTCAGCCTGACCTATGTCTTCATCTCTCACGACCTCAACGTCGTCCAGTATGTCAGCGACCGGATGCTTGTGATGTATCTGGGCGAAGTGGTCGAGATCGGCCCGGTCGACGACATCTACCACCGCGCCAAGCATCCCTACACACGGGCGCTCCTGGCCTCCCGCCTGTCGATGGACCCCGCGATCCGGGTCGAGGAGCCGCCGCTGACCGGCGATCCGCCGAACCCGATCAATCCCCCGTCGGGCTGCCGGTTCCGCACGCGTTGTGCCTTTGCCGAGAGTGTCTGCGCGGAGCGTTCGCCGAAGCTGCCGGGCCTCGCGGGGTCCGAGGATCACTTCACGGCCTGCCACATGTACGACAGCGCCTCGGGACACAGCCGGGTGGGCAACGTCCCGGACGATGTGCCCGCATGCGATGCAGTGGCGAGCTGAGGGCGTGGACATGATAACAGATCCGGCCCCCCTCCTCTCGATGGAGGATGTCAGCGTCAAGTTCGTCAGCCGCGAGCACACCGTCCATGCCGTCAATGAGGTGAACCTGACCCTGGCCCGCGGCGAAGTCCTCTGCATCATCGGCGAGTCGGGCTCGGGCAAGAGCGTCACCATGCGCGCGATCATGCGCCTCTTGCCGATGCGCAAGACCAAGATCACCGGCCGGATATCGGTCGCGGGCCAGGATATCCTGGCGATGTCGCAGTCCAAGCTCTCGGATCTGCGGGGCGATCTGGTCTCGATGATCTTTCAGGAGCCTATGACAGCGCTCGACCCGGTCTACAGCGTCGGCCACCAGATTGCCGAGACCGTCCGCCGCCACGAAGGGTGCAGCATCGAGGCCGGGATGGCGCGGGCGCTTGAGCTGTTGGAGCTGGTCAAAGTGCCGTCCGCGGAACGTCGGCTCAAGGCCTACCCGCACGAATTGTCCGGCGGCCTCCGCCAGCGGGCCATGATTGCCATGTCGCTCTCGTGTCGGCCCGAGATCTTGCTGGCGGACGAGCCGACGACGGCCCTCGACGCGACCGTTCAGATCCAAGTGCTGATCCTGCTCCGCCGGCTCCAAGCGGAGCTTGGGATGGGCGTGATTTTCGTGACCCACGATCTTGGCGTCGCAGCCGAGATCGCGGACCGCGTCGCTGTGATGTATGGTGGTCGCATCGTCGAAAGCGGGACTGTCAGCGAAGTGTTGCGAAACCCCCAGCACCCCTACACGCAGGGGATGCTGTCCTCGACCGTGCACGGCAACATGCGCGGAACAGACATCGAGGCCATTCCCGGAAGCCCGCCCGACATGCGCCGGCCGCCCGCGGGGTGCAGCTTCGCGCCGCGCTGCGCCCTGGCAGAGGCCACCTGCTTCAAAACGCCGCCGGCCGACGTGGTGATCGGGACAGCGCGCTCCGCGCGGTGCCACCTGCTCACGCCCGCCGAGACTGCAATTCAAACCGGAACCTGAGCCGCCGCCCCATGCATCGGATCTCCATACCTCAGAGGGTCTATGACGAGGTGCTGTCGCGCCGCGGCACCCTGCATCCCCACGCCGACCTCGACCCCGGCAAGACCGCGTTGATTGTCGTCGACTTGCAGAACGGGTTCATGATGGAGGGCGTCGCCCACGCGCTCTGCGACACGGCGCGCGAGATTGTGCCGAACGTGAACCGTCTGGCCTCAGCGCTCCGCAGCGCCGGCGGCAGGGTCTACTGGATCCAGAACACCCATGACGCGGCGTGCCTGGAGAGCTGGTCACACCTCCACGCGATGACCCCGCCCGAGGCTGTCGCCAAGCGGGTTGCATCGATGTCGGAAGGCACGGTCGGTCACCAGCTCTGGGACGGGTTGGACGTGCAGCCCGAGGACGAGACAGTCCTCAAATACCGATACTCGGCGTTTCTGCCGGGATCGAGCGACCTGCCCGAGAGGCTCCGATCCGCCGGGATCGACACGGTGATCATCGTCGGAACCGTCACCAATGTCTGCTGCGAGAGCTCGGCCCGCGACGCAATGATGCTCAACTTTCGGACGATCATGGTGACCGATGCCAATGCGGCCAACACCGATGACGAGCACAACGCTGCGCTCATCAACTTCTATCTCATCTTCGGCGACATCATGGACACCGACTTCGTGCTGGAGCGTCTGGCAGCGGCCGCGGACGAGGCTGCCTGAATGCCAAAGCCCAAAGTCGCCGTGATCGGAACCGGCGGGACCATCGCTTCGATCGGCAAGACCAGCCTCGACATCGTCGATTACGGCGCCAACAAGACGATGCTCGAGGTCGACAAGATCCTCGAGCTGTTCCCCGAAGTCCACGAGGTCGCAGACGTCGTGCCCGTCCCGTTCAGCGCAATCCCGAGCCCCGCAGTCGGCTTTGCGGAGTGGAAGGCGCTCGTCGAAAAGATCGACGCCTTGGCCGCCGATCCCGATCTCGACGGGATCGTGATCACCCACGGCACCGCCTCGCTCGAGGAGACGGCCTATGTCCTGCATTTGACAGTGAAGGCCGATGTGCCGGTGATCGTGATCGGCTCCCAGAGACCCTCGAGCGCCCTTTCGACGGATGCGGGCTTCAACCTGGTCAACGCGCTCCGCGTCGCGGGCGATCCAGCCGCGCGGGGTCTTGGCGTGATGACCCTCCTCAATGACGAGATCCAGTGCGCGCGGGAGGTGACGAAAACCGCAACCTACCGCCTCCAGACCTTTCAGAGCCCGGATTTCGGCTGTCTCGGCCATGCGGATGGCGACGCCGTCGTCTTTTATCGGCGGCCCATCCGCCGGCACGCCCCCGAAACCGAGTTCGACCTCCGCCCGTTGAGCGCTCTGCCTCGGGTCGACATCGTTTACGCCTATGCGGGCGCGGACGCCGTCGCCGCGGAGGCGTTCATGGCGGCCGGGGTCGAGGGGATTGTCTCGGCGGGCTTCGCGCCCGGGTTTTGCGGGCCAGGGGTGGAGGAGACGCTCAAGGCGGCCGTTGCCTCCGGCGTCACGGTCGTTCAATCGACGCGTGCGGGCAGCGGCCGGACAGTTCGGTCCTCGCGGGCGGCCGAGGCGGGGTTCATCGCGGCCGACAATCTCAACCCGCAAAAGGCGCGGATCCTTCTGATGCTTGCGCTGACCGTGACGCGCGACCCGGAGGAGGTCGCGCGGATGTTTCAGACCTACTAGAGCATTTTCGGATCGATCTGGCTCATGTCCGGAGTTTGTGAAGCAGTTTGCGCACTCGTCTTGGCTGAGAGCATCAAGGGCTATGGCGATGGCTGCTTCCAAGGCTTCTGAGGTTCGTGCTGCTGCCTTTCGAAGGATTGC
>JBCCWM010000028.1:0-19308 GCA_039193505.1 Pseudomonadota bacterium
CACGTCAACCGCCCCTGCGTGGTGGAGGAGGAGATGTCGATCCCCCTCCGCGAGCTCCTTGACCGCCATTGCGGCGGTGTGCGCGGGGGCTGGGACAATCTCAAGGCTGTGATCCCCGGCGGCTCGTCGGTGCAGATGTTGCCCGCCGCGCTCTGTGACGACGCGATCATGGAGTTCGACTGGCTGAGGGAGCAGAAATCGGGCCTCGGCACCGCCGCCGTCATCGTGATGGATCAGTCAACCGACATCATAAAGGCGATCTGGCGCCTCTCGGCCTTCTACAAACATGAGAGCTGTGGCCAGTGCACCCCATGCCGCGAGGGCACAGGCTGGATGATGCGTGTCATGGAGCGTCTCGTGAAGGGCGAGGCCGCGCTTGAAGAGATCGATATGCTCCTGGATGTCACCAAGCAGGTGGAGGGGCACACGATCTGCGCCCTCGGCGACGCGGCCGCCTGGCCCATTCAGGGCCTGATCCGACACTTCCGGGACGAGATCGAGGACCGGATCAAGGCACAGCAGAAGGGCCGGCGCGGCGCGATTGCGGCTGAGTGACGGTGCCTTGAAGCAGCGGACGCAGCCGTCAGGCCCGCGACACGCAGCAGCTCGGTTCGGGTCGCCCGGCCCCGCGCAGGCGCGCAGTGCTTGGCTGTCGTTTGTAAGCGCCGCCCCTCGCGAATTTTTGTCTTGTGCGGACAGGAGAGGCGCGGGGCGATCTGTTGGGGAGCATCATCCCGCCCTATATCCGTGTCAGCGGGGTGGAGCGGCTGCGGTCGTCCAACGTTGAGCGTTGCCACCGCCCCTGCAGTGGAACGGAGGACACCGAACGATGATACGGTTTGCAGCAGTGTTGGTCGCAATGGCGCTTGCCCCGGCCGCCTTTGCACAAATGTCGCCTGCGCGGGCGGCGGCCGAGGCTCTTGCGCTTGATGCAGACATCGACCGCGACGGACTGCTCGAGGCGGAAGAGCTGGCGGCCTACGAAACGAGGATTTTTGAGTCCCTTGACGACAACAGCGACGGCAGGGTCACCGAGCTTGAGTTCGTCGGATGGCGCTACGGGCTGGCCGAGCATGCGATCGAGGCCGATCGAGTTGAGGCCTATGAAGCGACGATCGGGCTCCTGTTCGACTTTTATGACCGCGACAATGACGGCGTCATCGTGGAAGTCGAAAGCCTGGTCGCTTCGAGCTATGCGCATGACTATGCTGACTTGGATGACGACGGTGCGCTGAGCTATGTCGAATTTGCGACCGGCCACATCTACAGCATGGCGATCCGCGGTGTCTTTGACTTCTGAGGGCTCTTCCGATGTTCGATGACTACGCCCATGCGATTGTGTCGGTGGCAGCCTTTGCGCTGATGGTGCTCGTGTTGGCGGGTCTCTCGGGGTACCGGAAAGGCGTCGCCAAACTGCCGGCGGGCGGAAGTCCCAAGGAAGACTACGCGGACCCGCTCTACCGCACGCACCGGGCCTACTTGAACGCGTCCGAGGCGCTCGCGGTGTTTGCTGCCGTGGTCGCCGCGGCCGTGTTGGCCGGTGCATCGCCCTTCCTTGTCAACCTTATCGCAACCATTGTGGTCCTAGTTCGGATCGCAACCGCCGTCGTGCACATCCGTGGCATCGGCGCGGAAAACGGTGGCCCGCGCTCGATCCTTTTTGGGGTGGCGTGGATTGGAATGATTGCGCTGGCCGTGCTCGCCATCCTGGCGGGGCTCTCGGGGCCGGGGGGCGCATGAGGGTCCTTTTGGTCGTCGCAGGCCTCGCATTTGCGCCTGCGCCCGCAGCGGCGCAGGAGAGCGATGCCGAGGTGTTTTGCGGGCAGACAGAGGCCACGGCGGAGGCGCGCCGCCTGTGTGTGAACGAATACCGCCGCAGCGCGGATCTTGTGGTCGCATATGGCCGGGCAGCGGGGTACTTCACGAAGGATGGCGTCGATTTCAGCACAATTGTCGGCGCTTTCTGGGATTGGCGCACGCTCTTCGGTCTGACGCCGAGCGATCCCTTTCTCAGGTGTTTGCTGAGGGGCGAGGGGCAGCCCTTCGACTTTCCAGGAACGTGGGCCTGTCTGGTCGAACAAGACCCAGCCGCGGCACGGATGGACGCGATATGAGGGTCGTTCTGGTCGGTGCGCTCTCGCTGGCGGCCTGTGCCTCGCCCGGGCCAGGCCCGTATCCGGAGACACTTTATAAAGCTGCGTTTGACTCAGCGATTGCGGAGGCGGTCGCGCAGCGCTGCCCGGCCTATGCGCTCAACACGGCAGCCCGGAACGCCTACATCGCCCAGACGCAGCAGGCGCTCCGTGCGGACGGTGTCTCGGACACACAACTTGAGGCCTGGGCGCAGCTCTTGCCGACCCTGCGCCTCGAGCTCGACCTTGCGGACTACCTCGACGCGCGCGGGATCGTGGTCGATGAGCCGCGCACGTTCTGCGCCGCCGGCGCCGCCGAGATTGCCGCGGGCACGAATGTCGGGCGGCTGCTGCGTCAAGTTTAGGCTCAATTTGGCGACATGCTGTCTCTGGCGCAGCGCGCCCCGCGGTGATAGGCGTCTCGGAACGGACCGCGAGCAAGAAGGCCAGGGCCCATGACCGATCTGCGCACGATCATCATCGACGGCCAGGAGATCGACGTTGACCCGCGGCTCACGCTTCTCCAGGCCTGCGAAGAGGCGGGCGTTGAGATACCGCGCTTCTGCTATCATGAGCGGCTGTCGATTGCGGGCAACTGCCGGATGTGCCTGGTTGAGGTTGTCGGCGGCCCGCCCAAACCCGCAGCCTCCTGCGCGATGCAGGTGCGCGACCTTCGTGGTGGGCGCAACGGGGAGCTTCCCGAAATCCGAACCACCTCGCCCCTGGTCAAGAAGGCGCGCGAAGGCGTGATGGAGTTCCTCCTGATCAACCACCCCCTGGATTGCCCGATCTGCGATCAGGGTGGGGAGTGCGATCTGCAGGACCAGGCCATGGCCTACGGCGTCGATTTCTCGCGCTACCGCGAGCCGAAACGGGCTGCAATCGACCCGGATCTCGGACCGCTCGTGGGCACGTGCATGACGCGTTGCATCTCCTGCACCCGCTGTGTGCGCTTCATCAGCGAGGTCGCCGGCGTGCCGGAGATGGGCCAGACCGGACGCGGTGAGGACAGCGAGATCACCTCTTATCTCGGCGCGATGCTGACCTCGGAGATGCAGGGGAACGTGATCGATCTCTGCCCGGTCGGGGCGTTGACCTCGAAGCCCTATGCCTTCACCGCCCGGCCGTGGGAGCTGACGAAGACCGAGTCCATCGATGTGATGGACGCGCTCGGCTCCAACATTCGGGTCGACACCAAGGGACGTGAGGTGATGCGGATCCTGCCGCGCAACCATGACGGGATCAATGAGGAGTGGTTGGCCGACCGCTCGCGCTTTGTCTGGGACGGCCTCCGGCGTCAACGCCTCGACCGGCCCTATGTGCGAGAGTCGGGCAAGCTCAAACCTGCAAGCTGGGCGGAGGCGTTCGCCGCGATCCGCGCCGCGGTCGCGGGAAAAACTGTCGCGGCGCTCGCCGGCGATCTCGCACCGGTTGACGCGATCTATGCGCTGAGGGAGCTCGCCCGCCGTCTCGGAGGCCGGACGGAGTGTCGTGTGGACGGAGCGGCGCTGCCCGCCGGCAACCGCGGGGGCTACGCCGGGACAGCGACTGTCGCAGACATTGATGAGGCGCGGAGCATTCTTCTTGTCGGCACCAATCCCCGGGCAGAGGCTCCGGTTCTGAACGCTCGGATCCGCAAAGCATGGCTGTCGGGAGCCGAGATCTCGAGGGTGGGTCCAAACGTGGATCTGACCTATCCAGTGCAGGACTGGGGCAACAGCGCCAAGGTGCTGGACAGACTGGCCCGCGCGAGCGTGCCCGCTCTGGACCTCGTCATCGTTGGGCAGGGGGGCCTGACCAGACCGGATGGCCCAGCAGTTCTGGCGCGGGCCGCGCAGATCGCGGATGACGTCGGAGCCGGGCTTTTGGTGCTGCATTCCGCTGCGTCTCGCGTGGGAGCGATGGATCTGGGCTTTTGTCATGATGGCGGCCTCGCTGCCGCGCTCGACGGCGCCGATGTTGTCTACGCCCTCGGTGTCGACGAAACAGGCATCCCTCCCGGACCGTTCGTTGTCTACCAGGGCAGCCACGGCGACCGCGGCGCCCACCGGGCCGACGTGATCCTCCCAGGTGCCGCCTACACCGAAGAGCAGGGTCTTTTTGTGAACACGGAGGGCCGTCCGCAGATCGCTGAGCGGGCAGGGTTTCCGCCGGGTGGGGCAAAGGACAACTGGGCCATCATCCGGGCACTGTCGGCTGAGCTGGACCAGACGCTTCCGTTCGACTCGCTTGCGGAGCTCCGCAAAGCCCTGATCGCAGAGATCCCACGTTTCCGCGCGGTTGGTGAGATTGAAGATCGGGCAATCGGCCTCCTTGAGGCCGGTCCGCTCCAAGACACTCCGTTTCTCTCCCCCATGACCGATCACTATCTGACCAATCCAATCCTTCGCGCGTCGACGGTTATGGCGGATTTGACGAGACTCGCATCCGAGCGTGTCGAGCCAATGGCCGCAGAATGAGGGGGGCCAGCCTCCTCGTGGTCGTGCTCCTCGCGGGTTGCACCACACCAGAAATCCCTGCGCAAAGACCTGAGGATTTCAGCGGTCCATCAAACCGCACCATCGCGCCGGTCGAGAACGGCGCCTTCGTCGTCGGCGGTGGCCCGGGCCGTGGTGCATGGTGTGCAGCAGGTCGGTATGCCGAAGGGTCGCTCAGAATTGCGAGAGAAGCGAGGCTCAGTCTGGTCGGGGAAATCTCATCTGAAGGTCTGACATTTGGCGGCGCCGGCGGCGAGCAGAGGGTTGGCGGTCCGGGTGTCCTCTACACAGTCGGACCACCGGGTGCGTTCGCCTTTATCTCATCGGCGTTGTCCGAAGACCGGACGGTCGCAGGGGCTTTGGCCGACTGTGCGTGATCTGCGGCCACATCTCCCGACCGCGCCATCGATCCATGGCGTGAGTGACGAAGCGCCTGCCAAGAGCTTGTCGCTCAGTCTCCCGAGCGTCGGAGTGACCGGGGCATTCGGGCCCGAGGGCTTTTGTGGCTGAGTTCCTTGCCACACCCTTGGGCACGTTCGCCCTGATCCTTGCCCAGTGCCTCCTGGTCGTGGTCAGCGTTCTTCTTGCGTTGGCGTTCTTGATGTATGCTGACCGCAAAGTCTGGGCTGCCGTTCAAATGCGGAGAGGCCCGAATGTCGTGGGCGCTTTCGGGCTCCTCCAATCCTTCGCGGACTTCTTGAAATACATCGTGAAGGAAGTCGTGGTGCCCGCCGGTGCCGACCGAGCGGTGTTCTTCCTCGCCCCGATGATTGCCTTTGTCCTCGCCGTGATCGCCTGGGCTGTGATCCCGTTCAACGATGGCTGGGTGATCGCCGACATCAATGTCGGCATCCTCTACATTTTCGCCATCGGGTCCCTCGAGGTCTATGGCGTGATCATGGGCGGATGGGCGTCCAACTCGAAATATCCGTTCCTTGGAAGCCTGCGCTCCGCCGCTCAGATGATCTCCTACGAGGTGTCGATCGGGTTCATCATCATCGGTGTGATCATTTCGACGGGCTCGCTGAACCTCTCTGACATTGTCAACGCTCAGGCGGGCGATTTGGGCATCCTATCTTGGTACTGGCTGCCGCATTTGCCCATGGTGGTCCTCTTCTTCGTGTCCGCGCTCGCCGAGACCAATCGCCCGCCCTTCGATTTGCCTGAGGCCGAGGCCGAGCTCGTGGCCGGCTATCAGGTGGAGTACTCGTCGACGCCCTTCCTCCTCTTTATGATTGGGGAGCTTATGGCCGTTGTGCTGATGTGCGCGCTGATCACGCTTCTCTTCTTCGGGGGGTGGCTCTCGCCGATACCGGGGGCCGCAGATCTCCCCGTTTTGGGTGACGGGGTGCACTGGATGATCTTGAAGATGGGCGTCTTCTTCTTCCTCTTCGCCATGGTGAAGGCGATTGTTCCCCGCTACCGCTACGACCAGTTGATGCGGCTTGGGTGGAAGGTGTTCTTGCCGCTCAGCCTGGCGTGGGTCGTTATTGTTGCGGGTCTCGCGCTCTACGACGTTCCAGGCTACATGCGGGCCGGGTGATGTTGCGCGCGGCATGTCTTCTGTTCCTTGCGAGCCCCACTTCTGCGCAGGAACGCGTGCTCGACATGGAGTTGGTCGAGCAATGCGCGACTGTCGAGATCGGCGCCGCGGAGTGTCCGGCATTGGACCTCGCGGAGAGCCTCGGACTTCTGTCTGGCACTGAGATGCGGCCGTTTGGAAACGCCGGCATGGAGAGCTTCGCGATGCTGACCGCGCTCCGCTACGCCGCCTCAGCCCTCTTCTTCCGTGAGGAGGGCGACGGCTGCGTCGCGGAGGAGGAACGGACCGCCGCGATCGAAATCTGGTCGCTTTGGGTGCGCCTCCCAGACGACGCTCCGGGCCCCATTGCGTCGCGGTTTGGAACATATGATGGGATCATGTCGCAGATTGTGGAGCTCGATCTTGCCTGTTGAGGCGCAGCCTGTCGGGCGTCGCGCCCACGCGCCCGTCATGCGCGGACACGCCCGTCTCTACGGCGCCAGCCCGTCCCCCACCTACGACCGTGTCGTCAAAAAGGTGACTTCATGACAGGCATCGACTGGACCCGCGCCACCCGCTACTTCCTGCTGGCGGACTTCCTTCAGGGGTTTCGTCTGGGCCTGAAGTATTTCTTCGCGCCAAAGGCGACCCTGAACTACCCGCATGAGAAGGGTCCACTCTCCCCGCGCTTCCGAGGCGAGCACGCGCTTCGCCGCTACCCCAACGGTGAGGAGCGGTGCATCGCGTGCAAACTGTGCGAGGCGATCTGTCCCGCACAGGCAATCACGATCGACGCCGAGCCGCGGGAGGATGGCAGCCGGCGGACGACACGCTACGACATCGACATGACCAAATGCATCTATTGCGGGTTTTGTCAGGAGGCCTGTCCCGTGGATGCGATCGTCGAGGGTCCGAACTTCGAGTTCGCGACCGAGACACGCGAGGAGCTCTACTATGACAAGGAAAAGCTTCTGGCCAATGGCGAGAGGTGGGAGGCTGAGATTGCACGCAACCTCGAGCTCGACGCGCCTTACAGATGATCTGACCGGTGGGCCGTACGCCAAGGTGAGCTGTAAAGAAGCAACGTCGCGGGTGGATCGGATGTCGCTGACGATCACTCAGCAAACCGTTACTCTTGGTACGTGAAGTCCCAATGACAGGAGCGAGGTCGGAAAGAAGCCATCAGAAACAGATCGATACGCGGGAAGGGTGCCGACCGTTGAAGGACCGGGTGACGGCACGGCCCGAGACAGCGGAGCCCGACGGCGTAATGCGGTCCTCTCCGGGCCGGAGCGCATTTTGATGCACCATCCCTCGCTGGCCGGCCTTGGGGGTACACGTCTTGGGTGAGGGCGTGCTTGTGGTGGGCGGCAACTCGGAGTAAGCGCAAGGTGTGGCCGCACGCCGTCCGTTGGAGGACCATACGTGAGTTTCGCAGCCTTTGCCTTCTACCTCTTTGCTACCGTGACATGTGTTTCGGGCGCATTGGTCGTGACGGCTCGCAATCCCGTTCACTCTGTCCTCTGGCTGATCCTCGCGTTTATCTCGTCGGCAGGTCTCTTTGTGCTGCTCGGCGCTGAGTTCGTCGCGATGCTCCTCGTCATTGTCTATGTTGGCGCCGTTGCCGTGCTCTTTCTCTTCGTCGTGATGATGCTCGACGTCGATTTTGCGGAGCTCCGGGGGGAGCTGTCGCGGGCGACGCCGATCGGCATTCTCATAGGTGTGGTCATCCTGGTGCAGCTCGGCTTCGCCTTCGGCACGTTCGAGATCTCCGATGAGGCGCTCGCCAATCGGGCCGCCCCCGCACCCGATGCGGCCGAGGTGGAGAACACGGTGGGGCTCGGCCGATTGATCTACACCGAGTACGTGTTTCTCTTCCAAAGCGCCGGCCTCATTCTTTTTGTTGCGATGGTGGGCGCCATTGTCCTCACGCTTCGCAAACGCCAGGACATCAAGCGGCAAGATGTGCTCGCCCAGATTTACCGCGACCCCAAGGCGGCTGTGGATCTCAAGGACGTCAAACCGGGACACGGCCTCTGATGCGGCTCGCGGCGCTCCTCCTCCTGGCCGCGCCGGCGCTCGCGGAGGGTTTGCCCGTCAAGACGTACCCGCGCATCACCAGCTTCGAGGGGGATCGGCGCACGGTGATCGCCACCGATGGGGCCGCCGCCTACACGCTCGTGTCCGCCCACAAGGAGGCTGGACGCGCTTGGGCCGACGCCCTTTACGAGCGCACTGAAGACGGCACGCGCACCCTCGTCGCCCGCGCGTATGACTGCGCCGCCGCGACCTACCGCTGGATGGGCGAGGCGCCCCGCTACCGAGAGCTGAGCCGCTCCGTCACGTCCATGGACCAGCTCCGCGACCGTCCGCTCCTCCCCGGCACACTCGAGCATCGTCTGGCGGCCTATGTGTGCGGGCTCTGACGAAATGGAGATGCTGACGCTCCTCGCGGTTTTGCCTGCCATGCCGGTTTTAGCGACAGCGCTCGCCCTGCCTGAGGGGGCGGGGCTGAGCCCCACGGCTCTACCGCCGCACGTCTCTCCTTTCTCGGCGTCTCTCAGACACCCAGCCGGGGATACGCGCGAAGACGTCGAGCGTCCCCTCTCCGTTCTGGGCGCGCCCGCCAGCGCCTGTGAGCCGAGGCGTGTCGCGACAGATCTTGGCCTCAGGGTCCAAATCGAAGACAACGCCGGCATCGCACGGATGCGCGCCGGGTGTCGTGGAGAAGGGTAGCCAGTTTGGAGATTGCACTGTCCCACTACCTCACGACCGCCGCGATCCTTTTTGTCACGGGGATTTTCGGGATTTTTCTCAACCGAAAGAACGTGATCGTGATCTTGATGTCGATTGAGCTGATGCTGCTGGCGGTCAATATCAACTTCGTCGCCTTTTCCGCGTATCTGGGCGATCTGGTCGGCCAGATCTTCACACTCTTCATCCTCACCGTCGCGGCGGCCGAGGCTGCCATCGGCCTCGCAATTCTGGTCTGTTTCTTCCGCAACCGCGGGACGATCGCGGTCGAGGATGTCAACGTCATGAAGGGATAGCCCGGGTGATCAAGGGACGAACGGACGCCGGAGCGCTTGCACACACCGCTCAGAGCCATGTGGGCGCCGGGTGGTACGACCTGGCACGCGCCACGTGCGCGCGCAGCAACGCTCACGGCACGTCAGCTGGTGCGGAGGCCGCGCTGAGGCCTGGCGTGATCGGTCGCGGCGGCCCCCCTGGCCGGGAGGCCGGTTGATGCCCACGATCATCCTCTTTGCGCCCCTTGTCGGCGCTCTGATTTGCGGATTTGCCTGGCGCGCCATCGGTGAGCGGGCGGCGATGATGACGGCGACGGGGCTTCTCTTCCTCTCGGCCTTCCTCTCCTGGATTGTGTTTTTGACCTTCCATGGCGAGGCGCAGACGATCCCGCTCTTCCGGTGGATCCACTCCGGAACGATGGAGGTCGACTGGGCGATCCGCCTCGACATGCTGACAGCGGTGATGCTGGTCGTCGTCACCAGCGTCTCTGCGCTCGTCCACCTCTACAGCTTCGGCTACATGGAGCATGACGAGAACTTCAAGGAGGGGGAGAGCTACAAGCCCCGCTTCTTTGCCTACCTCTCGTTCTTCACCTTTGCGATGTTGATGCTTGTGACGGCCGACAACCTCGTCCAGCTCTTCTTTGGCTGGGAGGGTGTGGGCGTGGCCTCCTACCTTCTGATCGGGTTTTACTACCGCAAGCCCTCTGCCGGGGCAGCAGCGATGAAGGCCTTCATTGTCAACCGAGTGGGCGATTTCGGCTTTGCCCTCGGGATCTTCGCGGTGTTTCTTCTTGTCGACTCGGTCCAGTTCGACGTGATCTTCTCAGCGGGGCCTGAGCTTGCCGCGACCACATTCTCTTTCCTTGGCTATGAGGTGAATGCGGCGGAGACGATTGCCGTTCTCCTTTTCATTGGCGCGATGGGAAAGTCGGCGCAGCTCCTCCTCCACACTTGGTTGCCGGATGCGATGGAGGGGCCGACGCCGGTCTCTGCCCTCATCCACGCGGCCACAATGGTGACGGCAGGTGTGTTCCTCGTCTGCCGGATGTCGCCGATCATGGAGTTCGCGCCCGGCGCGCTGACGCTGGTGACGATTGTCGGCGCGACGACGGCGTTTTTTGCCGCGACAGTGGGCCTCGTCCAGAACGACATCAAACGTGTGATCGCGTACTCGACCTGCTCACAGCTCGGCTACATGTTCGCGGCCGCCGGTGTGGGATTCTACCAGGCGGCGATGTTCCATCTCTTCACCCATGCAGCGTTTAAGGCGATGCTGTTTCTCGGCGCGGGTTCAGTCATCCATGCAATGCATCATGAGCAGGACATGCGGAACTATGGCGGGCTTCGGACGAAGATTCCTCTGACCTTCTGGGCCATGCTGATCGGCACGCTCGCGATCACGGGTGTCGGCATCCCGCTGACCTATTTCGGGCTCTCCGGGTTCCTGTCGAAAGATGCGATCATTGAGGGCGTTTATGCGGGCCATTCAGGCTACGGGTTCATGATGCTTGTCGTTGCGGCGGCTTTCACGAGCTTCTACTCGTGGCGGCTGATGTTCCTGACCTTCTGGGGCGAGCCGCGGGGGAGCGCCAAGGTCCACGCAGCCGCGCATGAGAGCCCGGGGGTCATGACGGTGCCGCTGATCGTGCTCGCCGTCGGCTCGGTGCTCCTCGGGATGATTTTCTACGGCGGCTTTGTCGGCCACCACGCGGAGGAGTTCTTCGGGCCGGCCATCTTCATGGGCGAGGAGAACCACGTCCTCCACGACTTCCACGATGTTCACAAATGGGTGAAAGTCTCGCCCTTCATCGCGATGGTGATCGGCCTTGCGGGCGCCTGGTATGCCTATATCCACCGGCCGGAGGTGCCGGGCAGGTTCGTGGCGTGGAACCCGGGACTCTACCAGTTTCTGCTCAACAAATGGTATTTTGACGAACTCTACGGCTGGGCGATCGTCAGGCCGTCGCTTTGGCTGGGGCGGATGCTCTGGAAGAAGGGGGACGGAGCGACGATCGATGCCGGGATCAACGGTCTGACCATGGGGATCATTCCTTTCCTCACGCGCCTCGCCGGGCGAGCGCAGTCGGGATATGTCTTTCACTACGCGTTTGCGATGGTGCTCGGGCTTGCGGCGATCCTGACGGTCGCCATCATCGCATGGTCGGGCTGAGGAGGGGCCGAGATGAGCATTGAGTTCGTCGTTGTCCTGGCAGTCGGTATTGTCATCATGGCGGTCTCGGCTTGGTTTCTTGGGGCTGACACCCCCCGCATCCGCGCGAGCGCCCGCGTCGGCCTCGTCCTCGGCGGGACCGCGGTGTTCCTCGCGTCGCTGCTTTATGCCTCCATCCTCGTTGCGGTGCTCGTCATTTTGCTGCCGGTCGCGCTCGTCGTGGCGTGGTGGAGTGGGCTCTGGTCGTGAACAACATTTTGTCCCTGGTCACGTTTCTGCCGTTGATCGGCGCCAGCGTGCTTCTTGTTTTTTTGAGGGGCAACGATCCGGCAGCGCAGTTGAACGCCAAACGCCTCGCGCTCTTCGTCACCTCCGCCACGTTTCTCGCCTCATTGGTGATCCTGGCGGAGTTCGATCCCCTCGATCCGGGCTTCCAGATGGTGGAGGAGCGCGCCTGGCTCGGCGGCCTGTCCTACAAAGTCGGGGTCGACGGGATCAGCGTCCTGTTCGTGATGCTGACGACCTTCCTCATGCCGCTTGTCATCGGCGCGTCCTGGGGCGTCACGCACCGGGTCAAGGAGTACATGGTCGCCTTCCTTTTACTCGAGACGCTGATGGTCGGCGTCTTCGTCGCCCTCGACATGATCCTGTTCTACTTTTTCTTCGAAGCGGGGCTCATCCCGATGTTCCTGATCGTGGGCATCTGGGGCGGCAAGGATCGCATATACGCGGCGTTTAAGTTCTTTCTCTACACGCTTCTCGGCTCGCTTCTGATGCTGGTTGCGATGGTGGCGATGTATATGGACGCGGGCACCACCGACATCTCCCGCCTCCTCGACCACCGCTTCGCGACCGAGCCGCTCGTGGTCCTCGGGTTCACTGTCGTCGGGGGGATGCAGACGCTCCTCTGGCTTGCCTTCTTCGCGTCCTTCGCGGTCAAGCTTCCGATGTGGCCGGTCCACACATGGCTCCCCGATGCGCATGTTCAGGCGCCAACCGCGGGCTCGGTCGTGCTTGCCGCAATTCTCCTCAAGCTCGGCGGCTACGGGTTCTTGCGGTTCAGTCTGCCGATGTTTCCTGTGGCCTCCGACCTCCTCTCGGACTTTGTGTTCACGCTCTCGGTGATCGCGATTGTCTACACCTCGCTTGTCGCGATGGTGCAGGAGGACATGAAGAAGCTCATTGCCTATTCCTCCGTCGCTCACATGGGGTTTGTGACGCTCGGCATTTTTGCGGCGAACCAACAGGGCATCGATGGGGCAATCTTCCAGATGCTCTCCCATGGGTTTATCTCTGGCGCGCTCTTCCTGGTCGTCGGCGTGATCTACGACCGGATGCACACGCGCGAGATCGAGGCCTATGGCGGCCTCGTCGTCCGGATGCCGGCCTTTGCGCTCGTCTTCATGCTATTCACCATGGGCAATGTCGGGCTTCCGGGCACATCCGGCTTTGTGGGGGAGTTCCTGACGCTCGCCGGCGCCTTCCAGGCCAACACGGCGGTAGCGTTCGTGGCGACGACCGGGGTGATCCTCTCGGCGGCGTATGCGCTTTGGCTCTATCGGCGGGTCGTCTTCGGCGATCTGATCAAGGAGAGCCTCCGCCACATCAAGGATATGGACGCACGGGAGAAAGTGCTTTTCGCGCCGCTGATCGCCGCCACGCTTGTTCTCGGCGTGTACCCGAGCCTCGTGCTCGACCTCATCGGTCCATCGACCTCAAACCTCCTCGACGGGTATGCGGCCGCGCTCGACGCGGCGACGACCGAACTCGCAGCGAATTAAGGGGCGACCATGATTGTGGACGATCTCAACACAGTCCTGCCGGAGCTCTTCCTCGCGGTGTACGCCATGGCAGTGCTCATGGCGGGTGCTTTCCTCGGGCGCGAGCGGCAGATCTCCCGCGCCGTGCTCTGGCTGACGGTTGCGGTCTTCGTCGGGCTCGGCGCATCGATCGGTCTTGCGCCCGCCGGTGCTGAGACGGCCTTCGGGGGCAGCTTCGTCAGCGACGACTTCTCGCGATTTGCGAAGCTCATGATCCTCTGGGGTGCGGCGGCGCTGCTGGCGCTCTCTGCGCCCTATCTCGAGACGCATAAGCTCATGAAGTATGAGTTCCCCGTGCTCATGACGCTCTCGGTTGTCGGCATGATGGTGATGGTCTCGGCGCAGGACCTCATGGTCCTCTATATGGGGCTCGAGCTGCAGTCGCTGTCGCTCTATGTGATCGCGGCGTTCCGGCGCGACTCGCTTCGGTCGACGGAGGCGGGGCTCAAGTACTTTGTGCTCGGCGCCCTGTCTTCGGGCCTTCTGCTCTATGGCATGAGCCTTGTCTACGGGACCACCGGCACGACCACGTTCGCCGGGATCGCAGCACGTGTCGGCGAAGGGCAGATCGGCCTCGGCCTTCTGATCGGCCTTGTCTTCCTCTGCGCCGGTATGGCGTTCAAAGTGTCGGCGGCCCCGTTCCACATGTGGACACCCGATGTCTACGAGGGCGCGCCGACCCCGGTCACAGGCTTCTTCGCCACGGCTCCGAAGATCGCGGCGGCCGGCATGTTCGCGCGCCTTGTCCACGACGCCTTCGGCGACGCCGTTCCGGATTGGAGCCAGATCGTCGCGCTCCTCTCGCTGGTTTCGATGTTTCTCGGCGCGATCGCAGCGATCGGCCAGCGCAACATCAAACGGCTGATGGCCTATTCGTCGATCACCCATATGGGGTTTGTCCTGATGGGCCTTGCTGCGGGGACCGCGCAGGGGGCGGAGGCGATGCTGATCTACCTCGCCATTTACGTGACGATGAATGTCGGCGTTTTCGCGTTCATCCTCTGTATGGAGCGAGACGGCCAGGCCGTGACGGAGATCGACGCGCTCGGTGGCTATTCGGAGGTGGAGCCCCTCCGCGCGCTTTGCCTTGCGGTTCTGATGTTCTCGCTGGCCGGTCTGCCGCCGCTCGTCGGGTTTTGGGGCAAGTTTTTCGTGCTGACCGCGGCGGTGGAGGCGGATCTCGTCTGGCTGGCCATTGGCGGCGTGCTCGCCTCGGCGATCGGCGCCTATTACTATCTCCGGATCATTTACCTCATGTACTTCGGTGAGGAGACGCAGCGCCTGACGGGCACCATGCCCGTGGTCCATTTCGGTTTTCTTACAGCCTCGGCGGGCGCGATGGTCTTTGGAATGATCAACCTCTTCGGGGTCGAGGCCTTGGCGGCGCAGGCCGCCGCCGCCCTTGTCAATTGAGCGGCTGGCCCCCCGGGACCGGCCGGCTGATCGTCGAGACCTGCGACAGCACAACCGCGGAGGCGATGCGGCAGATGTCGGCGGGGGTGCCGCTGCCGTTCTGGCTGCTGACCCGGCGCCAGACGGAGGGCCGAGGCCGTCGGGGCCGTGCGTGGCACATGCGCGAGGGCGATTTCGCCGCAACGCATGTCCAGCGCGTCAGAGCGCGTCCGGAAAGCGCCGCCCTGCGGAGCTTCACCACAGCGCTCGCCCTCAGGGAGGCCATTGATGAGCTGACGGGTCTTGGCCCGCGGATCTCGCTCAAATGGCCAAACGATCTGCTCTTTGATGGGGCCAAGCTCGCCGGCATCCTTCTCGGGTGCGAGGGGCAGGGGCCCGAGGTCGTGCTCTCAACCGGGATCGGTGTGAACCTTGCTGCGCGCCCGGCGCCGGAGCTCCTCGACACGCCAGCGACCGAGCCCGCTCTCCTGCCGACGCCGGTTGCGCCGGACGCCCTCCTCGATGCACTCGCCCCTGCCGTGGCGCGGTGGGAGCGTGTTCTGGAAGACGCGGGGTTCGAGCCTGTCCGCGCGGCATGGCTTGCGCATGCGGCGCGTCTCGGCGAGATGGTCACTGCGCGTCTGCCGACGTCCGAAATCTCGGGGCGGTTTCGGACCCTTGATGCGCGCGGGGCGCTCGTGCTCGACACAGCGGAGGGCGCCCGTGCCATTGCGGCTGCAGAGGTGCAGTTTTGAGGGGAGGGCGGCATGCTTCTGGCGATCGATGTCGGCAACACCAACACCGTGTTCGCCGTCCACGACGGGACGCGCCTGCGGGGTGAGTGGCGCTGCCGCACGAGCCATGGGCGGACGGCCGATGAGTACTTCGTCTGGCTCGACCAGCTGATCCGCCACACGGGCGTTGAGGGGCAGATCGACGATGTCATCGTCTCCTCTGTCGTGCCGCAGGTCGTCTTCAACCTGCGCATCTTGTCGGACCGCTACTTTGGGACGCGCCCTTTGGTCGTTGGCAAGCCGGAGGTCGAGCTTGGCATCCCGATCCGCGTCGATCCCGACACGGTGGTCGGTGCGGATCGCCTGGTGAACACGGTCGGAGCCTTCGATCGGCACGGTGGAAACCTGATTGTCGTCGATTTCGGCACCGCCACGACCTTCGACATCGTGGGCGCGGATGGGGGCTATGAGGGGGGCGTGATCTCGCCCGGCGTCAATCTCTCGCTGAAGGCTCTCTCCGATGCTGCCGCAGCGCTGCCATTCATCGATGTCACCAAACCGGGGAGCGTCGTGGGCACCAACACGCGTGCGTGCATGCAGGCGGGGATCTACTGGGGCTACATCGCGCTCATTGAGGGACTCTGCGCCCGCATCGCGCAGGAGCGGGGCGAGCACATGAAGGTCATCGGGACCGGCGGCCTCTCCAGCCTGTTTGACCAGGGCACGGATTTGTTCGACACCGTGGACGGGGATCTGACGATCCACGGACTGGTTCTGATCCATGCCCGCAACATGAAAGAACGACAATGAGCAGTGACGACACGCTGACCTTTCTCGCGCTCGGCGGCGCGGGTGAGATCGGCATGAACATGTACCTCTATGGCACGGGCCCCAAGGGACAGGAGCGCTATCTGCTGGTCGATTGCGGCGTCACGTTCCCGACGATGGACACAACGCCGGGGGTTGAGCTGATCATGGCCGACCCGGCCTTCATCGCGGCGCGCAAGGATCGGCTGGACGGTATTGTGATCACGCATGCGCATGAGGATCATGTGGGCGCGCTCGGGTTTCTCTGGCCGCAGCTCGAGGCGCCGGTCTACGCGCGCCGCTTCACCGCGCTGATTGCCGGGCAGAAGCTCGAGAAGGCCGGGCTCGATCCGACCACAGTCCGTCTTGCTCCCGCCTGGCCCGAAACGGTGGAGATCGGCGCGTTCCGCGTTGGGTTCCTGCCGCTCTCTCACTCGGTGCCCGAGGCCTCCGGCATTGTGATCGAGACCAAGGCGGGGCGGATCGTCCATACCGGCGACTTCAAGCTCGACCCGACGCCGCTCGTCGGCGAGGCCTATGATCCCGCTCTGCTCGATGCGCTGGGCGAGGCCGGTGTGCGGGCACTCGTGTGCGATTCGACCAATGTGTTCTCGCCGAACCCGGGGCGGTCGGAAGCCTCAATCGTGGCTGATGTCGAGCAGTTGATGCGAGAGGCCCGCGGGCTCGTCGTCGCCACGACATTTGCCTCCAACATTGCGCGGCTGCGCACGCTCGCCCGGGCCGCCGCGGCCGCTGGCCGCTCCGTCTGCGTGGCCGGCCGAGCGATGCAACAGATGATCCAGAACGGGTTTGCTGCGGGCGTCTTGCCGGACTTTCCGGACACGGTTGACCTCCGCGACACGGGCAATGTGCCGCGCGATAAGCTCTTTGTGCTTGCCACCGGAAGCCAGGGAGAGCGGCGCGCGGTCACCGCTCAACTCGCCGGCGGATCGTATCAGGGGTTGACCCTCGGGCCAGGGGACACGTTCCTCTTTTCCTCGAAGACAATCCCCGGAAACGAGGTGCCTGTGGCCTGGGTGTTGAACCAACTTTCGGCGAACGGTGTCCGTGTCATCGATGACAGTGATGGACGCTACCATGTCTCGGGGCATGCCAACCGCCCGGATTTGGAGGAGGTCCATCGCCGCCTCCGTCCCGCGACCGTGATCCCCATGCATGGTGAGCACAGGCACTTGGCGGCGCACGCAGCCCTCGCACGTGAGAACGGGATCGAGGCGGTGGTCGCCCCAAATGGCGCGATGGTCGAACTCATGGACGGGGCGGCCCAAATCGCAGACCATGTCGAGGCGGGGCGCGTCTACGCGGACGGGGCGCAGTTGATCGGAGCGTTTGATGGGGTTGTCCGGGACCGGATCCGCCTGGCGCTCCGTGGTCACGTGGTGGTTTCCCTGATGCTCGAGGCGGATGCGTCGATGATCAGTGGCGCTTGGGTCGAAGTGCTGGGACTGCCGGACCCCGATGACGGGCCTCTTGGCGAGGCGCTTGAGGCACATGTCGACAATGCCCTCGGACGGGCGGCGTCAAAGGTGCTCGACGACGACGAGGCATTGGAGCGGCTGGTGGTCAAGGCGGTGCAGACGGAAAGCAACTCCTTGGTTGGTAAAAAGCCGGTGGTGACCGTGATGATCAACCGGTTCGACGCAGGCGCATGAGAGGGCGGAGCCGCACCACGGTCGGGGCGGGCCATGCGCGCGGGCGTTTGCCCGCGCGCCCTGCGGTAAAACCGCAGGCGCCGCGCTTGCGCGGCGATGGCCCTTTGCACCCAGGACGGCCGCTGCCGGACCTGTGGCAGACGGTGCGATCTCCGCTTGGGGCATGTGCGCGCTCCGATCGTACGGAACATCTGTGATGCGGGCGCTCGTCAAGACGCTGGCGGGCCCGGGCCTCTCTCTATGTGATCTCGAAACGCCGGAGATTGGAGTGGACGACGTTCTGATCCGGATCCACAAGACGGGGATCTGCGGCACGGATTTGCACATTTGGGACTGGGACGAGTGGGCGTCGCGCACGGTTCCCGTGCCGCTTGTGATCGGGCATGAGTTTGCGGGCGAGATCGTCGAGATTGGCTCCGATGTACATGATTTGCGTGTTGGGCAACGGGTCTCAGGCGAAGGTCACCTGATCGGCCGACAGTCTCGCCAGAGCCGCGCCGGCAAGTTCCATCTTGATCCGGAGACCCGCGGCATCGGTGTGCATGAGGCCGGTGCCTTTGCGGACTACCTGAGGCTACCGGCGTTCAATGCGGTGGCCCTGCCGGATGCGATTGACGACGAGATCGGCGCGATCCTCGATCCACTCGGAAATGCCGTGCACACGGCGCTGTCCTACGATCTCGTGGGGGAGGACGTTCTGGTCACGGGCGCCGGTCCGATCGGGATCATGGCAGCGGCCGTGGCGCGGCATGTCGGGGCGCGCCATGTCGTGATCACCGACCTGGATCCCGAACGTCTCGCCCTCGCGGCCCGAGTGGCGGATGTTGTGCCCGTCAACGCCCGGGACGATCTCGGCGCTGTGGTCGAGCGTCTCGGGATGGTGCAGGGGTTCGATGTGGGGCTTGAGATGTCGGGCAGCCAAGCGGCTCTCGATCAAATGGTGGAGGCGCTTGTGATGGGGGGCAGGATCGCCCTTCTTGGCATTCCGCCGGGATCGTCTCAGGTCGACTGGTCCCGCATCGTGTTCAAGGCGCTCACATTGAAGGGGGTTTATGGGCGCGAGATTTTTGAGACATGGTACAAGATGCTCGCCATGCTCGAGAACGGTCTCGATGTGAGTGCCGTGATCACGCACCGCTACCGAGCTACTGACTTTGCAGAAGGGTTTGCCGCCATGCGTCGGGGCGGATCGGGCAAAGTGGTTCTGGACTGGCGTTGACCGACATTCTGGAGGACGATCCGATGACCCGCCTGACCCCCGCCGAACGCGTTCCCAACTTCGAGATTGGGCACCTCGATGCCGGCCGATGGCGGTTGGACGACAACGCTCCTGCCTTTCTTTTGATGCTAGAGCATTTTCGGCTCAGTCCGGCTCATGTCCGGAGTTTGTGAAGTAGTTTGCGCACTCGTCTTGGCTGAGAGCATCAAGGGCTATGGCGATGGCTGCTTCCAAGGCTTCTGAGGTTCGTGCTGCTGCCTTTCGAAGGATTGCCTCGATCTTGGAAAGGGCTTGTTCGATGGGATTGAAATCGGGTGAGTTTGGCGGGAG
>JBCCWM010000029.1:0-18909 GCA_039193505.1 Pseudomonadota bacterium
ATTGTCCTGGGCGTAGGTGTTGTTGTTCCCACCTTGGGAGTTCGCGACCTCGTCGCCCGCGAGGATCATCGGCGTGCCCTGCGCCACGAAGAGAGTGGCAAGCAGGTTCTGCATCCGCCGCACGCGGGTGGCGCGGACATCGGCATCTTCGGTGGCGCCTTCGCCCCCGATCGCCTCGCTCCAGTTCTCACCGTGACCGTCCCGCCCATCCTCGCCATTGGCCTCATTCCGCCGCGCCGCATAAGCCGTCAGGTCGTGAAGCGAGAACCCGTCATGTGCGGTTACGAAATTGACGGAGGCCGTCGCCGGTCGGTCGCCCCGATCGAAGTGCCGCGCCGAGCCCGTCAGTCCGTCGGCAAGCCGCGCCGCCTGGCCGGCATCCCCTCGCCAAAACCGGCGCATGGTGTCGCGAAAGACATCGTTCCACTCTGCAAACGGATAGGGAAAGCCGCCAAGGTTGTAGCCACCAGGCCCGATGTCCCAGGGCTCTGCGATCAGCTTGACCTCGCCAAGAACGGGGTCCGCCCGGATCGCATCGAAGAGGGCCGCGCGCGGTGAGAACCCATCCGCCCGCCGGCCGAGCGTCGCCGCAAGGTCAAAGCGAAACCCGTCGACACCCATCTTCGTCACCCAGTACCGCAGCGACGCCAGGATCAAGTGCTGGACCGGAGGGCTGTCGCAGTTGAGCGCGTTGCCGGTGCCGGTCACGTTGTCATAGCTCCCATCGGCGAGCAGGCGATAGTAGCTCGCATTGTCGATGCCCCGGAACGAGAGCGTGGCACCACCCGCATCGCCCTCGCATGTGTGATTGTAGACGACATCGAGGATCACCTCGAGGCCCGCCTCATGGAGCGTGCGCACAGTGCGGCGGAACCCCTCGACATCAGCATAAGGGGGGTGAGGGGCAAAAAACGCGAGCGTCTGGTAGCCCCAGAAGTTGGTCAGCCCGCGGGCCACAAGGAAACCATCGGTCAGGAAGGCCTGCGCCGGCAAAAGCTCAACCGCCGTGACGCCCAGCCGCTGGAGATGCGCGATCATGGGTGGCTCAGCCAGCGCCTCCAGCCGTCCCGGAGCGCTCAGATCGGCACGAGCCGCGGTCAGCCCCTTTGCATGCGCCTCGTAGATCACTGTCTCGGACCAGGGCGTGCGGGGCCGCGTGCCGTCATAGTCGGGTGGATCCGCGAGGACGATCCCCCTCGGGGCCACGCCCGCGCTGTCGCGTGGGTCGGGCCGCCCGCCCGCGTCCCCCGTCATCTCCGGCGCCCATGTCAGCGGTCCCTCAACGCCCCGCGCAAAGGGATCGAGGAGGAGTTTCGCGGGGTTGAACCGATGCCCCGCCATGGGCGCGTAGGGCCCGTAGACCCGGTAGCCATAGCGCTGGCCCGGGGCGACCCCCGGCACGTGCCCTGCCCAGACATACCCCTCGCGCGCAGGAACCCTCAGCCGTGTCTCGCTGTCCCCGTCGAACAGGCAGAGCTCCACCGCTTCGGCATGAGCGGAGAAGAGGCGGAAGGTCGTCCCCCCCTCGGTCGGGTGCGCGCCGAGGGGACCGGGCCCCGCCGCCTCGATCCGCCACCCGTCCAAGGTCTACCCCGCAAGATCCGTGTAGAGCCGGGCGTACTGCGCGGCCGAAGCGTCCCACCCGACAGGTTGGGCCATCGCGTTCGTCTGGAGCTGCCGCCACGTCGCGCGGTCCGCGTAAAGGTCGCAGAGCCGCGAGAGTGCCCGCGCCAGCGCCTCCGTCGTCACCGGCGCCACATGGAGACCGGTCGCAACACCGGCGCGGAGCGCCAGCGCATTGGCATGGATCACCGTATCAGCAAGCCCGCCGGTCCGCGCCACAACCGGGACCGCGCCGTAGCGAAGACCATAGAGCTGGGTCAGACCGCAGGGCTCAAACCGGGAGGGGACGAGGACGGCATCGCCCCCGGCAAACATCAGATGCGAAAGCGCTTCGTCGTAGCCAATGCGCACGCCGACGCGCGGATGGCTCGCGATCCGGCGAAACCCATCCTCGAGCGCTGCCGCCCCGGAGCCGAGGAGCGCCAGCTGCCCGCCCCGCTCGAGAAGCACGGGCAATGCGCCGAGGAGGAGGTCGAGCCCCTTTTGTTCCGTCAGCCGCGAGACCACCACCGCTATGGGTCCTTTGGCCTCGGGGTCGAGCTCGAAGGCCTTGATCAGCGCGGCGCGGTTCGGTCCGCGCTCCGCCGGCGTTTTGAAAGCGGCGACGTCGGGATCGGCATTTGGTGTCCAGACGTCCGTGTCGATGCCGTTCAGGATCCCATGGAGATCGCCTGACCGCGCCTGCAAGATGCCCTCAAGCCCCATCCCGTAGGCCGGCGACAGAAGCTCTTCGGCGTAGGTGGGCGACACAGTGCTGATCGCGGACGCGCTGACGATGCCTGCCTTGAGCATGTTGATCCGCCCGTAAAACTCGAACCCGTCGGGATTGAACCCCTCAGGCGCGAGGCGGAGTGCGCCGAGCTTCTCCGGCCCCGCAAGGCCCTGGAATGCGATGTTGTGGATGGTGAGGAGCGTCGGCACCTCGATCCCCGCCTGCGCAAGATAGGCCGGCAAAAGAGCGGCCTGCCAATCGTGCATATGGACGAGATCGGGCCGCCACTTCGGAACGGCACCCAGCGCGATCTCCGCCCCGACCCAGGCGAGCGCGGCAAACCGCTCCGCGTAGTCGGGCCAATCGCGGCCATCCGGCGCCAGATAGATGTTCCCGGCCCGCGTGTAGAGATGCGGCGCATCGAGGCAGAGGACGTCGAGCGCGCCGACCTGGCTCTCAAAGACCTCCGCCGGGCCGCCAAAGAGGTCGTCCGCACGCCAGACCGTGTCCCCCCGCGGTGCCTTGTCCTCGAGCGCCGGATAGAACGGGATCAGCGTTCTCAGCGCCCAGCCCTCACCCGCCATCGCCCCGGGCAGCGCGCCTGCAACATCTGCAAGACCACCGGTCTTGATCAGCGGCACACATTCCGAGACGACGGACAGCGCGGGCCGCATCAGAGCGCCGCCGCCCGCTTGTCGAGCATCTCTTGGGTGATCAGTGTGACGCCGGTCTCGCTGACGCGGAACCACTTGGCGTCCTCCTCCGGATCTTCGCCCACGACGAGCCGCGACGGGATCTCGACGCCGCGGTCGATCACACAGTTCATGAGCCGCGCGGAGCGGTGCACGACCGCCCGAGGCAGCACGACCGTGTGGTCCAAAACGGCGAAGGAATTGGCATGAACGCCCGTGAAGAGGAGGGAGTTCCGAACCTCCGTGCCGGAGATGATGCACCCCCCCGAGATCAGGCTAGAGACGGCGGTGCCGCGCCGCTTTTCTTCGTCGTGGATGAACTTTGCGGGCGGCGTGGCCTCGGAGTAGGTCCAGATCGGCCAGTCCTGGTCCCAGAGATCGAGATCCGGGTCGAAATCGGTGAGGTCGATGTTGGCCTTCCAGAACGCGTCCACTGTGCCGACGTCGCGCCAATAGGCTGGGGCTTCGGGCTTGTGCCGCACGCAGCTCTCGTCGAAGCGGTGGGCCATCGCCTTGCCGCCCGTCACGATCTGCGGGATCAGATCGCCTCCGAAATCGTGTTTGGAGGTCGGATCCTCCGCATCGCGGAGGAGCAGATCCCGCAGGAACCGCCACTCGAACACATAAATCCCCATGGAGGCGAGCGCGAGATCGGCGTGACCCGGCATGGCCGGCGGATCCTTGGGCTTTTCGAGGAACCGCGTGATCCGCCCGCTCTCATCCGTGTCCATCACACCAAAGGCCGTCGCGTCCGCACGCGGCACCGTGAGGCAGCCCACGGTCACATCCGCCCCGCTCTCGACATGGGCACGGAGCATCAGCTCA
Source organism: Pseudomonadota bacterium (assembly GCA_039193505.1). GTDB lineage: Bacteria > Pseudomonadota > Alphaproteobacteria > Rhodobacterales > Rhodobacteraceae > Algicella. The sequence goes on from JBCCWM010000029.1 coordinate 3,853, forward strand.
TAGTCCATTTTGTAGATGTGATCGCCTGCCAGGATCAGCACGTAGTCGGTGTCGTAGCTGTCGATGATGTCGATGTTCTGCGTCACCGCATCCGCCGTGCCGAGATACCACTTGTTCTCTTCAACGCGTTGGGATGCCGGAAGAATGTCCAGGTACTCATTCCGCTCTGCCCGAAAGAAGTTCCATCCGCGCTGGCAGTGGCGGATCAGGCTGTGCGCCTTGTATTGCGTCGCAATCGCCATCTTGCGGATGCCGGAGTTGAGCGCATTCGAAAGGGCGAAATCGATGATCCGCGACTTGCCGCCGAAATAGACCGCCGGCTTGGCGCGCACATCCGTCAGCTCCTTCAGTCGAGACCCGCGTCCGCCCGCCAGCACAAAGGCCGTCGTCCGGTTGGCCAGCCGGCGCCCGGGTTGTTCCATGGTCGTCCCTCCCTTTTATGGGGAGAGCTTAAGGAGGGTGACGCTCAGCGGCAATAATCTTACCTCCGCACGGACCGGTTGATTTTGGTACGGCTCGGGGCGGCCCATGATCGTCACTGGTTCTGCGCCCGCGCCGCCGTAGCGCTCATCCTCGGTGCAGAGCACCTGCTCCCAGGGGCCGGCCTCGGGAAGGCCGGTGGTCCAGACCCGCTCCACCGGCGTGAAGTTGGCAAGCACGACGACCGGCGGGTCGGCCGCGCGGCCGCGGCGGATGTAGGCATAGACGCTCTCGGCTGCTGCATCGGCCTCGATCCACTGAAACCCCGCGGGATCGCAGTCGAAGACATGGAGTGCCGGCTCCTCGCGGTAGAGCGCGTTCAGATCCCGCACCAAAGTCTGGATGCCCTTGTGCTGCGGCCGCTCCAAGAGGTCCCAATCGAGGCCGCGGGCATGGCTCCACTCGCGCCCCTGCGCAAACTCGCAACCCATAAAGAGGAGCTTCTTGCCGGGATGCGTCCACATATACGCGTAGTAGGTGCGGAGGTGGGCGAACTTCTCGTCGCCGAACCCCGGCATCTTGGCGATCATGCTGCCTTTGCCGTGGACGACCTCGTCATGGCTGATCGGCAGGATGAAGTTCTCGGCATAGTGATACGCCATGCCGAAGGTCATCTGGTTGTGGTGGTGCTGGCGGTAGATCGGGTCCTTTTGGATGTAGCTGAGCGTGTCGTTCATCCACCCCATGTTCCACTTGAACCCGAAGCCGAGCCCGCCGGTGTGCACAGGGCGTGAGACATTCGGGAAAGATGTCGATTCCTCCGCCGCCGTCAGACAGCCCGCCACCTCGCCGTAGACTGTCTTGTTCATCTCCTGGAAGAGCGAGATCGCCTCGTAGTTCTCTCGCCCGCCATCGCGGTTCGGGATCCACTCCCCCTCGGCCCGCGAATAGTCGCGGTAGAGCATCGAGGCCACGGCATCCACGCGGAGACCGTCGATGTGGTACTCCTCCAACCAGTAGAGCGCGTTCGAGATCAGGAAGTTCCGCACCTCGGTCCGGCCGAAATTGTAGATCAGTGTGTTCCAGTCCTGGTGGAACCCCTCGCGCGGGTCGCGGTGCTCGTAGAGCGCGGTGCCGTCGAACCGACCGAGGCCGTGGCGGTCGGTCGGGAAATGGCCGGGCACCCAGTCGAGGATAACGCCGAGCCCCGCCTGGTGGGCTGCGTCGATCAAGTCGCGAAACTCATGCGGCGGCCCGTGCCGGATTGTCGGCGCATAGAGCCCGATCGGCTGGTAGCCCCAGGAGCCGTCGAAGGGATGCTCCGAGACCGGCAGCAGCTCAAGATGCGTGAACCCCATCTCGGAGGCGTAGCCGACAAGCGTCTCGGCAAGCTCCTTGTAGGAGGCCATCCGGTCCCCCACTCGCATCCAGGAGCCGAGATGGACCTCGTAGATCGAGATGGGGGCCGAGACGCCGTTCCGTTCGGCCCGGCCCTCCATCCAGGCCGCATCCCGCCAGCCATAGCCTTGGATGTCGCGCACCACGCTTGCCGTCTCAGGCGCGTGCTGGCCGCCGAAGCCAACGGGATCGGCCTTGAGCGGCAGGGGCACGCCGTCGGGCGAGAGGATCTCATATTTGTAGACCGTGCCCTCGCCGATGTGGGGCAAAAAGATCTCCCAGACGCCTGTGGCGCCGCGCCGGCGCATGACATGGCGGCGGCCATTCCAAGCGTTGAAGTCTCCAACGACCGAGACCCGACGCGCATTTGGGGCCCAGACGGCAAAATGCGTGCCCCTGACCCCTTCATGCTCGATCATATGTGCGCCGAGGACGCGCCAGACCCGCTGATGCGTCCCCTCGGCCAGCAAGTACTCATCCATCTCGCCGATCACGGGACCGAAGCGATAGGGGTCCTCCATCTCCCAGCGCCGACCGAAGGCGCTGGCCTCGAGCGTGTAGGGACCCTCCGGGATGACCCCTGAGAAGAGCCCGCGGAACGCCGGAACCGGCGCAAGCGGGTGCTGGTCGGTCCCGTCGCGCGCCGTGATCTCCATCGCCTCGGGATCGAACACGGTCAGTTGGCGGAGGCCGACACCCGCCCCCGGCTGCGGGCCCAACACAGAAAACGGGTCGCCGTGGACGCCAGCGACAATCGCCGCGGCCGTCTCGCGGTCGAGCCCTCGGGGCCAGGCCTCAGGATCTGTCATACGCCTCCCCGCCTCCGCCTCAGAGGGCGGAGGTCACGTTCCAGATGTCCCTCATATACCCTTTGATCGTCCGATCCGACGAAAACCAACCCGACCGCGCCGTGTTGTGGGCGGCCATCCGCATCCAGGCGTCGCGGTCGCGGTAGACCGTGTCGACCTCCCGCTGTGCCGTCCAATACGCATCGAAGTCCGAGCAGACGAGAAAGTAGTCCGAGCGCCGGAGGTTCTCGGTCAAACCGCGAAACCGCTCGGGGTCACCCTCCGAGAAGATACCGGCCTCAATCGCCGCAATGGCCCGCTCGAGGATCGGCGAGGCGGCGATCGCCTCCCTCGCGTGATGGGCCACGCTCCGCCGCGCGTCCGCCTCCGGCGCGGTCATGCCGAACAGGAAGAAGTTCTCGGCCCCCACATGCTCCCGGATCTCGACATTTGCCCCGTCGAGGGTGCCGATTGTCGGCGCACCGTTGAGCGCAAACTTCATGTTTCCGGTCCCGGACGCCTCCTTCCCCGCGGTCGAAATCTGCTCGGAGAGATCGGCCGCCGGGATCAACCGCTCAGCCATCGAGACGTTGTAGTTCGGCGGATAGGCGACCTTGAGCCTGCCTTTCAGTGCCGCATCGCCGTTGACCACGCGTGCGACCGAATTCACGAGATAGACGATGTCCTTTGCCGTCACGTATCCCGGCGCCGCCTTGCCGCCAAAAATCTTGACCCGCGGCGTCCAGTCCTTCTCCGGCGCGTCGCGCATTTCCTGCCAGAGGGCGATCGTCTCGAGCACGTTCATGAGTTGGCGCTTGTACTCATGGATCCGCTTGATCTGGACATCGAACATCGCCGCCGGATCGACATCGATGGCGAGCGTGTCCTTGAGCCAGCCGGCCAGGTGGTGCTTGTTCGCGGATTTGGCGACCGTGTAGCGCTCGATGAACCCCGGGTCGGCGACATGCGCGTCGAGATGGCCCAGCCGCTCCAAATCCGACTGCCACCCGTCACCGATTGTTTCCGTGATGAGGTTCGTGAGGGCGGGATTGCACGCCACGATCCAGCGGCGCGGGGTGACGCCGTTGGTCTGATTGACGATCCGTTCCGGGTGGAGGGCGTTGTACTCCCGAAAGACGCTCGCCTTCACCAGATCGGTGTGGAGCGCCGAGACGCCGTTGACCTTGTTGGCCATCACGAAGGCCAAGTCTCCCATATGGACGGAGCCGTGGTGGATCGTCGAAGTTGTGCGCCCCGGATGGGTCCGCGCGTGCCAGTCGTCGATCTGCTCGATCAGGCGCATATGGCGCGGCAGAAGGTGCCACATCAGCCCCTCCGACCAGGTCTCGAGCGCTTCGGGAAGCAATGTGTGGTTGGTGTAATTGAGACAGCGCTGCGCCGTCTCCGCCGCTTCGTCGAAGGGGAGCTTGTGCTCGTCGTGGAGGATGCGCACGAGTTCCGGGCCGGCGATCGCGGGGTGCGTGTCATTCAATTGGATCGCCACGCGGTCCGGCAGTTTCCGAACGTCGTCGTATTCAGACAAGTACCGGCGAAGGATGTCGCGGATGGAGGCGGCGGTGAAAAAGTACTCCTGCTTCAGGCGCAGTTCGCGACCCTGATCCGTCGTGTCGTCAGGGTAGAGGATCCTGCTGATCGTGCGGGCCTGCGCCTCGGGCTCCGCGGCTCCCGCGAAATCGCCCTGGTTGAAGCGGCGAAGGTCAAAAAGGCGGATCGAGCGCGCCGACCAAAGCCGAAGCGTGTTGGCCCAGCGCCCGTTCCAGCCGATCACCGGCGTGTCGAAGGCGCGCGCGATCACCGCGTCGCCCGGGCGCCACACGGCACCGCTGGCTGTGTTCTCGACCGATCCGTAAAAGCCGATCTCGTAGGACGTCTCGCGGCGCTCAAACTCCCACGCGTGGTGCTGGGTCAGCCAGCGCTCGGGGCTCTCCACTTGGCGGCCTTCGTGGAAGGACTGCTCGAAAATGCCGTGCTCGTATCGGATCCCGTAGCCCATGGCCGGAACGCCGAGCGTCGAGAGACTGTCGAGAAAGCACGCCGCGAGACGGCCGAGCCCGCCATTGCCGAGCGCCGCGTCGGGCTCATCGGCCATTACAGTCTCGAGATCGATGCCGACCTCACGACAGGCCTGCTCCGCCGCCTCTTCGAGCCCCATGTTGATCACCGCGTCCTCGAGAAGGCGCCCGATCAGAAACTCCATCGACAGATAGTAGACCCGCTTCGATTTTTGCTCATAGGCCGTCCGGGTTGCGTTGAACCAGGGATCGACGATTCGGTCGCGGACGGCCAGCGAGAGCGCGTGCCGCCAATCGTGAAGCTCTGCTGCAGCCGCGTTCTTTCCAAACGAGTACTGGAGGTGGCGCAGCATGTCGGGGCCGAGCGAGGCATTGATCATGTCCATAGGGCGCTCCTTCCAATCGGGTTGTGTCAACATATCCCGCCGGGGCCGCTTGTCAGCCGCGACACCCCGGCGCTGGCCCATTCCGGCCGGGTCCGTGTCCCCTTAGCGCCAGCGGGATTGGCGGAAAATAAATAAATTGAATTTAGGAATGATGCAATGCCCTCAGATGCCGAGGGCTTGACGATAGAGGTCGAGGACGGCCTCCTCCTCCATAATGTCGTTTGGGTCTTTCTTGCGGAGCGCGATGACTCGCTTCAGGATCTTTATGTCATAGCCTCTGCCTTTGGCTTCCGCCATGACATCCTTCTGCTGATCGGCGATGTCGCTCTTTTCGGCCTCAAGCCGCTCGTAACGCTCGACAAAGGCCCGCAGCTCCTCGACGGCGACGCGTTGGCTGGAGGGGGGAGATTCGGGGTCCGTGATGTCCATGAACGGGGCTTTCCTCGGCTGGATGAGGCGCGAGACTATGGGGCGCCGTGGCCGGCCACAAGGGGTTGCGAAGGGGGCGCGGCTGGCGTACCGCCCGGGGTATGACTGTCCTTGTGATCATCGGCACTGCGACAACGGTGGTGGGGCTCCTCGGCCTCGTCCTGTGCATCAGGCGCGCCGCCTCGATACGCGATCGGGAGGCGCCGCCGGAGGAGAAGCGGCGCGCGCTCAACGCGTTGATCCCATTGAACTTGGGCTCTGTCTGCGTGTCGTTCCTCGGCCTTGGCTTCGTCGTTCTCGGCCTGATCCTCTAACCCGCAGGGAACGTCGCATCGAGCCAGAGCAGGATGCGCTCCGCCACCGGGCGCGTCTGGTTCGGGCTGAGAATGTCGCCCGCAATCACGTGCGAGCCCGGATCGTCGCCGGTGGCAAGCACGATGGGCGCGATCTCAGAGGGCGCGCCCCAAGCCTCAGCCACCGCGCGGGTGGTCGCAGGATCGACAGTCTGGTCATCCTCCGAGAACAGGAACAGCGCCGGGATCTCCGCCCGCCCATAGTTCAGCTTCGAGGCCGCCCGCACCGCGGCTGCCATCGGCAGAACGGCCTCAATCGGATAGCGCGTGGTCCACCACCGCCCATGCGCCTCGTTGACCGGCGCCCACCACCGCTCCGGCCCCACGACCATGGGGACCAATGTGCGGGCGAAGGGCAACGTCAACGCCCCGGCCCCCGCCGCCTGGATCCGGAAATTCGGGCTGACGAGCACGATGGCGTCGATCTTGTCCTTGAGCCTGGGATCAAACGCCGCAAGCGTGGCCATCGTGCCGCCGGTCGAGGTTCCGATCACGACAGTCCGGTCGCCGATCCGCTGCGCAATCTCGAGCGCCTCGGCGACGTCCTCCGTCCAAGCCGGGACCGAGCCATCGGCCATGGCCGGGCCGTCGCGCCCATGCCCGCGGAACCGCGAGAAGAAGAGATTGGCCTCCAACCCGTCCGCAACGATGTCCGGAACCGGTCTGATTTCCTGCAGCGAAGCCGAGAAGCCATGGAGGTACACAACGGCCCAGTCAGTCCGCTCCCGCCGGTTGGGATGCTGCCAGCGCACATGCTTTTGCGTGCCACGCTTCAAGTTGGCCACGCCGCGCTCGCGCTCAAAGAGGTAGGTGTCGACACCGACATCCATTGCGCCTGTGTCGAGATCGATCGCCCCCCGCACCGGCTCACGCGGCCCGAGGAGGTAGAGGGCGCCGACAAGGGCGACAAGGATGGCCGGGACGATCAGAAGCAGTTTCATAGCAAGTGATTTAGGCGCCATAGGAGGGGCGAAAAAGGTCAATCCAGTAAGAGATTTTCAATGGTTTGCCCGAGCAGCGCGAGGGCCTCCGCACTCGAAAAGCGGTGATCCGCACCTTTGACGAGCGTGAGGCGCATATCCGCGGCATCGGCATGTGCAAGGAGGCGGAGAGGCACCGCCACCTCGACATCTGCGTCGGCCGTTCCGTGGAGCAGGCGAACCGGCATCGGCAAGGGCAATGGCGTCCGGAGCACGAGCCGGTCGCGCCCCTCCTCGATCAGCCGGCGCGTGATCACATAGGGCTCATCGGCGTACTCGGACGGCAGCTCGACCGCACCCGCTTCCGTGAGGGCGCGGCGCTGCTCTGCGTCGAACTGCGCCCACATCGCGTCTTCTGTGAAATCGGGCGCCGCAGCGATGCCGACGAGCGCATGGACGCGGTCAGGCCGCGCCCGCGCCAGAAGGAGGGCGATCCACCCGCCCATGGACGAACCGACCAGGATTTGAGGCCCGTCAGTCAGGGCCTCCAGAACATCGAGCGCGTCGTCGGCCCAGTCGCCTATTGCGCCGTCCTCGAATGCGCCCGACGACTGGCCATGGCCCGAATAGTCGAACCGCACAAAGCCAAGGCCACGCGCCCCGGCCCAGTCCTGGAGGAAAACCGCCTTGGTCCCTGTCATGTCAGAGCGAAACCCGCCCAGGAACACGATCCCGGGAGGACGCCCCGGAAGTGTGACGTCTCTGGCAGGCGCAGCTGCAATCCTGTGATAGGCTAGGCGGCGCAGGTGGGTGGTATCCAGGAACGAAGGATCGGGCATGGCAGTTGAGAGCGAGACAGGGCGGCCGAGCCCCCCCAGTCTTGACCGAGAGCTGCGCGTCCTGCAACTGCTTGTCGACGCTGCGCCGGGCCCTGCATCCATCGCCGCCCTGGCGGCGACGCGCGCCTTGACGGCAGCCGGCGTCTCCGTCCAGGCCTCCGTCGCCGACCAAGCCAGCATGCTGCAGTTTCGACGCGCGGGCGCCAACCTGGTCGCACCTCCAGCGAGAGGGGCCGGCGCGCGGTGGGGGCCGCTCGGTCTCGGCGGTCACGGCGGCGCGTCCGCCCACGTCATCGCCACATCCAGCCCCGCGGGCGGTGTGTCCTTGGTCCACGCGCATGGTGCTGCCGCAGCAACACGCGCGAGCCGCAGCGTGCGTCGTGCCGTGAGCCTCTACGATGTGCCCCCGGCGGCGTCACTCGCTCGATATACACTGCGCCGGGCGCTTCGAGACTGCACTCTGTTCGCGCCGTCGGCCTACCTCGCCGGGCGCCTCGCCGACATGTACCATGTCAGGGCAACGGTCGTGCCGGCGGGCATCGACACGGACGTGTTCGATGCGGCCGCAGTGTCGACCGCCCGAACCATCGCGCTGGCCGAGCGATGGGGCCTCCTCGAGGACCCGCGCCCGATCATCCTGGTGCCGGATGCGCACGGCCATCCATCATGGCTCAAAACGATCCTCAGCGCCGCGGCGGCGGGCGAGGAGAATGCCTGTCTCTGGATCCTCGTCGCCGCACCGGAGGAGCGGGGCCAGCGCGTGCCCGAGCTTCTCGAGCGGTCGGGCCTTGCGTCCCGCATCCGCTGGTGTGCCGATTGCGACGACTGGCCGGCAGCGCTGAAGCTGACCAGCCTGCTCATCGAGAGACCCCTCGCCACGCCCACGGTGTGCCGCCGCGCGCTTGAAGCGCAATCGATCGGCAAGCCAGTCTTGTTGCCGCTGGGTGGTGCAGCGGCCGAGTCGGTTCCGGCTCAGCATCAGGACGCGCTCCTCACCGAGACAAGCGGCGCGGCCCTCGCGGCGGCTGTCGCGCGGGCGCTCTCCCGCTCCGGCGATGCCGAAGCGGTACGTCGGCAAGAGGCTCGCGACTTCGTCGTTGAGACGCACGCCCTTCCGCGGCTGGGTCACACGCTCCTCGCGTCCTACCGGCACGCCATCAGCACCTGACGCAGAGATCGCGCCAGGCCAGGAAAGCGCCTGCCCTTACACGTGACCATATTGACACGTGATTATTTAGTCACTTATAGAGATTCTATGGACACGATCTTCAAAGCTCTGAACGATCCCTCCCGTCGCGCATTGCTCGACACTTTGCGGGTCCGCGACGGGCAGACGCTGCAGGAGCTGGAGCGTCATCTCGATATGACCCGCTTCGGCGTCATGAAGCATCTAAAGGTGCTGGAGGCCGCCCATCTCGTGGTCACAGCCAAACACGGGCGCTTTAAGTACCACTACTTGAATGCAGTGCCTCTCCAGGAGGTCATGGATCGCTGGATCGAGCCTTTGGTCCAGAAGCCCGCGGCGCGCGGCCTCCTCGATCTCAAGGCGCGGCTTGAGGGCACGGCGCCGCCAGACCTACTCCCACCCACGGAGATCTTTCTGCGCACCAATATCGACCGCCTCTGGCGCGCAGTGACGCAGGGGGATGAGGTGAGCCTCTACCACCCCCACGCCAATGTGGCGGGCGCGCTGGAGGCGGCTGGGGACGAGCTCGTCTACCTCGACCAGTCGAACGCCCCGCTCTTTCGGATCGAGGTTTTGCGGCTCAACCCGCCAAACGAACTCGACACGCACCTTCACACCGGCCGGGACGCCCCCCTGCCCCATCACTTTCGCCTCATCGCTGAGGCGGAGGCCTGCCGGCTGACGCTGGCGCACCCCCGAACGCCGGACGCGCTCCGCACCGATTGGGCGCGAACGCTCTCCGGCCTCAAGAGCTGGCTGGAAACCGGCCAGACCACCCGCTTCGCCGCGACCGACGCAGCGGAGTGACCTGCCCAGAAAGGAGATCGCAGATGGCTGAGGCCGCGACACTGACCAAGCCCGATTTCGTGCTGGAGACCTTCATCCGCACGGACCAGGACACCCTCTGGGAGGCGATCGTCTCCGGCGAGGCGATGGCACAGCACCATTTCGCCTTCGGACGCGGCGCGGGCCGCGCAGACACAGCCGAGGGCCTGACCCTCTACACTGACGCGGGTGCGCCGGCGCTCAGCCACAGCCTGATCTCAGCAGATCCCAAACGCCGGATCGACATGACGTTCGAGCCCAAATGGTCCGAAACCCTTCCGACGTCGCGATGCACCTATCTGATCGAACCCCATGGCGACGTCATGAAGCTTCGGATTGAGCACTACGACCTGCCGTCGGCGATGGACGGCGCGCGCGAGGGCTGGGCGCGCTGGGCCTCCTCGCTCAAGACCTATCTCGAGACGGGGCAACCATTGCGCGTGGGGGTGCCGGCATGACCGCGGAGCTCGCATGGCTGACGGCCACCATGGTCCTCGCGGCATCGCTTTGGATCCCCTATGTCGTTGGAGTGAACATGCACCTTTCGGCCGAGGTCGATTCATTCCAACGCCCGCATGCCAACCAGGGGCTGCCCGATTGGGTGCTGCGCGCAAACCGGGCGCATATCAACCTGATCGAGCAGGGCGTGCCGTTTGCGGCCCTCCTGCTGACGGCGCACCTGGCAGCGGTCTCCACACCGGTCACGGTTGCGGCAGCGGTCGCCTTCTTCTGGCTCCGCCTCGCGCATGCCGCGGGCATGATCGCAGGCTGGGCGCGGATGCCGCTTCGCCCGATCCTGTTCACCGCCGGGTGGCTCTGCGCCATCGCTGTGGCGGTGGAGATCTTCCGCACCGGCTGACCGCCCCCAAGCACGCCAACTCCAATGGCGGGCGCCGCGACATGGCCCCGTTGCGAGCGCCACCGAGACAGGCGGCGCTCGCCGATTTGGCGCGGCCTGTGATCTCGAGGCTTGCCGCCCGGCGTGACAATGAGGAAGACAGAGGGCATGCGGTGGCTTCGACGTCTGACCCTTGGATTGGCCTTTCTGCTAACGGCATGTGCATCGATTGGGCCGCCGCCCGACCCGGGGCCGGTGCGCGTCGATCCCACTCGGCTTGTGATGGCCGACGGAGAGAGCCTGGCGCTCTACACGTGGCCGGCCGAAGAGCGGCCTCGGGCCATCCTGCTCGCGCTTCACGGTTTTGGCGACGCGGCGCATCTCACGTTTGCGCCGGCGGCACGGGCCTGGACCGAGCGGGGGATCACGACTTACGCCTACGACCAGCGCGGTTTCGGCCAGAACCCGAGCCGGCGGGACTGGCCCGGCCCCGCGCGCCTTGTCGCGGACCTCCGCGACGCGGCCCTCGCGCTCCGAGCGCGGCATCCGGATGTGCCCCTTGTGGTCATCGGGCATTCAATGGGGGGCGGCGTAGCACTTTCGGCGGCGGATGGTCTGCCGGCCGACGGCGTTGTCCTGGCAGCACCCGCAATCGCCGGACAGGCCGAGATAAACCCGTTTCTCCGGATCGGCGCCTTTGCGTTGCGCACACTTCTTCCCGAGCGGAGGTTCACCGGCGACGGCGTTGTCTCGCTCCTGCCGACGGACAACATCGAGATGCTGCGCTTTGTCGCCCGCCACCCCCTCTCCTTCGGCGATCCGACCGGCCGGGAGCTTCTGGGGCTCGTGCTGCTCTCTGACCGGGCCGCCGCAACGGCGCCTCGCGTGACACTGCCCACTCTGACACTCATTGGCGCCCGCGATGAGGTCATCCGTCCCGCTGCAATCTCCCGGATCCAGGAGACCATCGGCGGCGATGCGCGCGTCCTCAGCTATCCCGACGGCTGGCATTGGCTGTTCCGCGATCTTCAGGCGCCGCGTGTGTGGTCGGATGTCGCCGATTTCGCACTCAGCTTCGAGGAGTAGGCGCCCCGCACTCGGGTCTGGCCGGAACGTTCGCCCGAAGCGGCGAACGCCCATCTTCCAGGTTGACACTCGGCGCTCCGCATAGCAGCAGGTGGTCGATCCGAACCGGGCGTGTTGTAGGCGCCAAATCACAGGAGCGCGGCCATGGATGCTGCTGACATCACCCTCACATTCCCAGATGGCGCAAACCGGACCTATCCGGCCGGAACGACTGGCGCCGATATTGCGGCCGGCATCTCGAAGTCGCTCGCGAAAGCAGCGTTTGCCGTCAAGATCGACGGCCGGCTCACCGACCTTTCGGAGCCGATTGCGACCGATGGCGCACTCGAGATCGTGACGGGCAAGGATGCCGAGGCGCTCGAGCTGATCCGCCACGATTGCGCGCACATCATGGCTCGCGCGGTGCAGGAGATCTGGCCGGACGTAAAAGTCACCATCGGCCCGGTGATCGAGAACGGGTTCTACTACGACTTCGACCGGGCGGAGCCGTTCTCGACCGACGATCTCGCCCAGATCGAGGCCAAGATGCGCGAGATCATCGCGCTCCGCGACCCCGTGCGCACCGAGGTTTGGGACCGCGCCCGCGCCATCGCCCATTACGAGGCGACGGAGGAGCCCTACAAAGTTGAGCTCGTCGGCATGATCCCCGAGGGCGAGCCGATCCGGATGTACTGGCATGGGCACTGGCAGGACCTCTGCCGGGGGCCGCACCTTGCGCATACCGGCCAAGTGCCGGCGGATGCGTTCAAACTCATGTCGGTCGCCGGGGCTTATTGGCGCGGCAACTCCGACAACCAGATGCTTCAGCGGATCTACGCGGTCGCGTTCCGCAGCCGCCAGGAGCTGAAAGACCACCTCACCTTCCTCGAGGAGGCGGAAAAGCGCGACCACCGCCGGATTGGGCGAGAGATGGCGCTCTTCCATCTCCAGGAGGAAGCGCCGGGTATGATTTTCTGGCATCCAACCGGCTGGACCCTGTACCACACGATCGAAGACTACATGCGCCGCCGTCTGATCGCTGCGGGGTACAAGGAAATCCGGACACCGCAGGTGATCGACCGCAAGCTCTGGGAGGCGTCGGGCCACTGGGAGGCCTACCAGGAGAACATGTTCATCGTCGAGGTTGACGAGGACCACGCGCGGGAGAAACGGATCAACGCGCTGAAGCCGATGAATTGCCCGGGCCATGTGCAGATCTACAACCACGGGCTCAAGAGCTACCGAGACCTGCCGCTTCGGCTCTGGGAGTTTGGGGCCTGCCACCGCTATGAGAGCTCGGGCTCCATGCACGGGCTGATGCGGGTGCGCGGCTTCACCCAGGACGATGCGCACATCTTCTGCACCGAAGACCAAATCGAAGCCGAGACTGCGGCCTTCATCGACCTCCTGTCGGGGATCTACAGCGATCTCGGGTTCAACACCTACGACATCAAGCTCTCCACCCGGCCGGATGTCCGCGTGGGATCCGACGACGTTTGGGACAAGGCCGAGGGTGCGCTGGAGAAGGCCATCCTCTCCGTCCGCAACGACTACGAAATCGACCCGGGAGAAGGGGCGTTTTACGGTCCGAAGCTCGACTTCAAGCTGACCGACGCCATTGGGCGAGAGTGGCAATGCGGCACGTTCCAGGCCGACTTCAACCTGCCCGAGCGTCTCGACGCCGCATATGTTGGCGAGGATGGGGCCAAGCACCGGCCCGTGATGCTTCACCGCGCGATCCTGGGCTCGTTCGAGCGCTTTCTCGGCATTCTCATCGAGAACTACGCGGGCAAGTTCCCCTTCTGGCTCGCGCCCCGGCAAGTCGTTGTGGCATCCATCGTCTCCGACGCGGATGACTATGTGCATCGCGTCGTGCGGGAGCTGACTGCGGCGGGGATCCGGGCCGAAAGCGACACGCGGAACGAGAAGATCAACCTGAAGGTCCGCGAGCACTCGCTCGGGCGCGTGCCCGTGCTCTTGGCAATCGGTCGCCAGGAGGTGGCGGACGAGACCGTCACCCTCCGCCGATTGGGCGAGAGGGAGACCCGGGTCCAAACGCTCTCTGAGGCCGTGGCGGCGCTGAAACACGAGGCGATCCCGCCCGACAAAAGGTGAGCCCTCACCCGCGGGCGGAGCGCTCGCCGCGAGTGTCGTGCGATGCGCCACAGCACGCAATGCGCCAAGTCACAGGTCAGGCCACCGAGGTACGGGCGGTCTGTCCGGGGGCGCGTCTGCCAAGCTGCACTGTGAGCGTCCCCACGCGTCGCGGACGGTGCGTGCAAACCTCCGGCTCAACGGATGAGATCGCGCCGCTGATGCGTCGGCACCGCGCCGGAAGAAGCTGGAGCGCCGTTGCGAAACAAACCTGGTGAACACGCGTCCGAGATGGATCTGTTGCACCGAGACTGTGTCCTCGGCCTAGCGTGTAGCGGCTGTTAATCGGACGCAGACCGATTTCAATGGTCTTCCCCACCTGTGGTGGTCCTCCGGCAGGTTAGAGAAGACGGAGGAAACACAGCTTCGTTCGGGAACGGTTTGCCGCGCGCGCCACGAAGGGTCGATGCGCGGCCGACCTGCGACCACCGGCGCATCACAGCGCTGGCGAACCGCGAGCGAGCGGCCCGCGGCGCCGTATCTGAAAACCACAAATGCGTCTGCAGGCCCCTGAAAACCCCAGGTTCGCTTTTGGACACACACACCGGCCGCCGCCTTCACCCGGGGACATGACGGAACCATCGTCTTGACAGTATCGACCCTCAGATGATGCCCCGACGGCTTCGAGATCACCTGCGCGGACCGCGCGGCCATGTGCAACGTTTCCGTTGTCGACGCACATGATCCAGAAGTGATTTTGAGCCGTCGCGACCAGCGGCGTCCGCTGCTCGGATGTGCGAGACATGGTGATGATGATAGGCGGCCCCGGAGACTCTTGCCTTTGGCTGAGGTGGGTCGCGATGAGGGCGGAGCGAACCGGGGATGGGCGCGCGATGGTGATGTTCGCCTGGGGTTCAGGCGACGGGTGCGCTCGGTGCGGTTCGGGCGGAACTGATCCTCGCCGAACGATCGACAAGGCACGGTGCATCCGAACCCGATCGGCCGGTGGACGTGTCAGGGCGTTGACCAGATAGCCTCGGGTGGCCGCGGGTGAGACGCCGTGGCGGTGACGGTGCCCGAAGGAGAGACGCAGCACGCTTGGGGAGGTCAGCTCTCGGCGGTGCGGGACTTTTGTGCGGTAGGGGCCGCCATCGGTCTGAGGCCCCTGGCTGACGTGGAGCACGGACCGGAGGCGGACACAGCGCCCCAGGCCCAGCAGCGCGCGGCGGCAGTGCCGGTTGCTGTCGGTGTCGCGGTCGCCGCTCTCCCGCACGCCTGCGGGCGAGCGCGCCGAGACCGCCAAGTTCATGCGACGATAGGTCAGGCTCCGGAGACGCCGCGCCCTAGTTGTGCGCCCCCAACGCTTCGCCCCCCCGGTTTCGGGCGGCGGTGATCTCGTTCGGGTCTGCGCGCCGAATGAAGGGGGTTGCTTCCGTCTCGTTGGGGCCCTCGATGAAGCGGTTGAGTGCCGTTTGGAGGTCGA
>JBCCWM010000030.1:0-18807 GCA_039193505.1 Pseudomonadota bacterium
ATATCGAATGCATTTTCTGTGATCTTTTAGTCAATAGCCGGTTACGCGACGCTTTGTTGCAGGCACATGTCAAGCGACCGCGCGCGCAAGGGCACACTGTTTCCAGAGTTCGCTGAGCGAGAAGACGAGATGATCGATGTCGTCGTCGGTGTGCATCGGCCCGGGCGTAAAGCGCAGACGTTCCGTTCCTTTCGGCACCGTCGGATAGTTGATCGGCTGAACATAGACGCCGTAGTCGTCAAGAAGGATGTCCGAAATCACTTTGCACTTGACCGGATCCTTTACCATGACCGGTACGATGTGACTGTCATTCGGCAAATGCGGGATCCCAATAGCGTCGAGCCGCGCCCTGAGCTTTTCGACCTGACGCCGTTGAGCCATCCGCTCGAGCGAGGACGCTTTCAAGTGCCGGATCGAAGTGAGCGCGGCCTCGGCGATCGCCGGCGGCAACGCGGTGGTGAAGATAAAGCCGCTCGCGAAGGAGCGGATGAAGTCACAGAGAGCCGCGGATCCGGTCACGTAGCCGCCCATGACGCCGAAGGCTTTGCCGAGCGTTCCCTCGATCAGAGTGATGCGGTCCATCAGCCCTTCACGCTCGGCCACGCCGCCGCCACGAGGGCCGTACATGCCAACGGCATGCACTTCGTCGAGATAGGTCATCGCGCCGAATTCTTCGGCCGCGTCGCAGATCTCGGCAATCGGGGCGATGTCGCCATCCATCGAGTAGACACTCTCGAATGCGACAATCTTGGTGGCCTCCGGCGGACAGGCGGCCAGCTGCTCGCGGAGGTGATCGACATCGTTATGGCGCCAGATCTTCTTGGCGCATTTTGAGTGTCGGATCCCCTCAATCATAGAGGCGTGGTTGGACGCATCCGACAGGATCACCGCATTCGGCAGCCGCGAGCCCAGTGTTGAGAGCGATGCCCAGTTCGACACATATCCCGACGTGAAGAGGAGCGCCGCTTCCTTGCTGTGGAGATCGGCCAGCTCTCTTTCGAGGCGAACATGGGCGTGGTTGGTGCCGGAGATGTTGCGCGTGCCCCCGGCGCCAGCGCCGCATTTGTCGATCGCCCCGTGCATGGCCGCCAACACATCCGGATGCTGGCCCATGCAGAGATAGTCGTTCGAACACCAGACTGTGACCTCGCATTTGCCATCTGCGTGGTGCCTCACAGCGCGCGGATAGGCGCCGCGGTGGCGCTCAAGCTCCGCGAACACGCGGTAGTTTCCTTCGGCGCGCAAGGCATCGAGTTCGGCGGTGAAGAGCGCGTCAAAATCCATGGCGTCGTTGCTTTCTGCTAGGCGGTTGCGCGTTAGATATGCCCCGTCCGGGCGAGGGCAGGATCCAGCGCCAAAGCGCCGCATCCGGGATTGGGAGCACCATCATCCAGTGCTCAAAAAGGGCCAAGGCGGTCAGCGTGGCCAACAGGGCGTACCCGGTCTCCGCGCCGGAGCCCGCCGCCGCGGTCCAGGCCCGCTCCGCAAAGGCGCCGGTGGCGAGGGTCAGGAACGTGACCGACCACGGGAAGAAGGCGTTCATCGGTCCATGGCGGAAATGCGTCGTCAGATGGCGTACCGGTGCTGGCAAGAACTCGTCGTTGATGTTTGGCACACCGAAATGGACATTTAGTTTCGCGCAGATGCGCGCGACAAAAAGCACCATGAAGGTCATGAGCGCAAGGCGGTTTTCGGCACCAATGGACGCAAGCGCGAGGAGGGTGGCACAGATGACGAGCGCGATCTCGCTGTACTGAATGGCGGCGAACGCGCGCTGGAACCGCTCTCTCGGGGCAAGATCCGGGTGTCCCGGCAACGTCTCGGCACCGGTGATCACGCCGGCGAGGAACGCCATCTCGAACCACCCCCAGATGCAGAGCGCCGAGACAAAGGCCGCATAGGCCCCAAACACCGACGTGTCGCCGAGGGTCACCACACCGCCCGCCACACCGAGGGACAGGAGCGGCACGGAGAGGATCACGGCACGGCGGCAGCCCTCAACATCCCTCCGGCGGGCAACAGCAAAGAGGATCGCACCGGTGAAGAACCACCAGAGGAAAAGCGCCGCAGAGATCGCCACGAGCGTCATGCGCCCCTCCGTCGAAGGGACGCATCGTTGATATGCGGGGCTGCCCCCATCAGTAGGCCGGCACCAAGCGGCTCGAGGCCGGCGGCGTGGTGCGCTTGACAGGCAACAGGTAGAGCTGCGCGAACGTCGCTGCCGCGCGCGTCATCGCCCACGCATTGCCGATCCGTCCGCTGAGGCCGCCGCGGGCCTTGGCTGCGTCCGCCTCGCCAAAGATCCGCTCCATTCGCCGGAGAAGCGGCAGCCAGCGCGGGTGATCGATGTCGAGCTCCACCGGGAAAATCTGGCGCGCAATGGTCGAGGTTTTGCGGAAGACTTCCTGGTCGTACCACTCAATGTCGACGCCGAGCGCCTCATGAAACTTCGGCCGCGCGTGGTCCCGCACAAACATCGTCGCGTAGACCGCGACCAGGAAGAACCGGATCCAAAGTATGTTGCCCCCTGAGGTGAGCTTCGGATCGGTGCGCATCAGAAGGGCGAACGCCTCGCCATGGCTGAACTCATCATTGCACCACTGCTCGAACCACTTGAAAATTGGGTGAAACCGGTGATCGGGATTGGCCTCGAGGTGGCGGAAGATCGTGATGTAGCGCGCATAGCCGATCTTTTCCGACAGATAGGTCGCGTAGTAGATGAACTTTGGCCGGAAGAACGTGTATTTCTTGGTCTTGGTCAGAAAGCCCAGATTGACGCCGATCCCCGCTTCCTTGAGCGCGTCGTTGATAAAGCCCGCATGGCGTGCCTCATCCCGGCTCATGTAAGAGAAGAGCTCGCAGATGTCTTTGTTCGACCCGCGCCGCTTCATCTCCTTGTAGAGAACGCAGCCCGAGAACTCCGCCGTCAGGGAGGAGACGAGGAAATCCACAAGCTCCTTTTTCAAATCGGGATCCATCGCGTCAAAGTCGATCTCGTCCCAGTCCGCCGTCTTCTTGAAGTGGCGCTTGTTCGGGTCGGACTTCATCTGCGCGAGGAGCGCGTCCCATTCCTCCCGAACGGGTGACACATCGATGGCGTCCATCTCGTCGAAATCGGTCGTGTAGAACCGCGGATTGAGAAGCGTCGTCTCCTCGGCCATCGCCTGAGTGTCGGCGGACGTGATTTCGGCCGCGATCTCGGCGCCAGTCTGGTTGATGTCGTGGTGCGCGTTCACAGCCGGACCTCCTCGGAGAAGGAGAATTCGCAAAGCTCCATGAACTCGAGATCGCCGGTCATTCGGGTCCAGAACCGCTCAAGCGCGGAGGCGCGGGTGATCGTCGCTGTCCGGTCCTCGGAGATGACCTCGCCATAGGCGGCCATGATCGGGGCGCCATGGACGAGCACCTCATCGCCTGGATGGATCACCGCGCCGTTGTTGAAGCGGACATGCGCGTGCAGGCTCTCGAAACGGTGACTGACCTCGACGGTGCAGGGCGCTTCCTCCTGTTTCTTCCGAAACATCTCTCTCTCCTCTCTGCCGCGCGGGTCCGGGATCACTCGAGCAGGTCGCTCCAGTGCCGCGCGTTGTCCTGACCGAATCCGATCAGGCTGATCTTCCAGCCGGTCGCGTCATCCCGAAGGCCAATGCGGCCGTCGGCAAAGCGGATGAGTGCGACCGGCGGGTTCCCGGTGATGCGATGTGTGTGCCGCTCAAACTCAAGCGCGGTTCGGACGACGGTGATAAAGCCGCGCTCGCTCGAGGGGTGATCGAAAAGAACAGTGCCATCCATATCAAGCACTTTCGTGCCGCCATCGTCGCGCGCGTTGATCTGGATCATGCGGCTTTCGACAACGGGCGCCGTGTGGTTCTGGGCGACGGGCTCGCGCCCGGTGACGACGGCGAAGACGACGATTGCAAAGGAGGCAGCCACGAGGGCGCCCATGGCGCGCAAGAGAACGCGCGGGATCAGCAACTGGTCGTCGGAGCGGAGGCGGGGCGTTGTGTCGGTCATGGGGCTCACTCCGCAGCAACCGCCGCGGCACTCCGCTCCGGCTCAAGTTCTGAGGTGATGGCCGCGACACGCTGCTCGGCGGCGCGGCCGAGTATCTCGGCCACGCGGCGGGCGTCGGGGATCGCGCGTAGGGTCGGCTGCGTCGGGTTCATCACCCAGGGTTTCACATGCGGCCAGAGCACGAGATAGGAAAAGCGGGTGGAGCCTTTGAGATCGAGATAAATCGACCCGGTTCCGTCCCGTTCCATCGCGAGATCGGCCTTCGCGATCCAACGATAGGGTAGGTTCAGCGTGATTGTCAGCGCCGCCCCCACCCGCATCGCCACACGGTGCGTGGTCAGCGTGTAGACCGTCGTCCGCGCAAAGACGACGGCCATCGCGAGCAGGATCAGGGTGGCCAGGACACCAAGCATGACGTACCAGCTTGCCGCCCAAAGCCCAGCCTCCTGTCCATGCTCGAGCCCGATGGCGACGCCCCGCCAGGCCGCGAGGAGCGCAAAGTACCCCGCCACGAGGCGCACGCTCATTGAGGCGCGCGCGAGCGGCCAAACCGCAGGGCGGCCCTGCCAGAGGATGTGCTCCCCGTCCGGCAAGGCCTCCGGCAATCCGCGGACCGGCTCGACCTGGAACTCGTCTTGTGCCATCGGCTCTCTCCTAGGCGGGGGTCAGTGGTCAGCCGGCGTAAAGTTGGCCGCCGGCGATGTAGGCCGAGATTTTCTCTTCCTCGAGAAGGGTCACTTCGCTCTCCGACTTCGTGGTCGGGATGCCGGCGAAGTAGTCCTTGGTCAGGTTGCGCACGACGACGCCCTTGCCGGTCACCCGCGCCATTGTCATCGGCACGAGGCGCTTGCCGCCATCGGTCAGCTCCATCTCGAGGTAGCGGACGAGAAACTCCGGCTTGTCGAGCCACATGTCCGAGATCTTGCCGACCACGGCACCGTCCCGACCCATGACGTCGAGACCGCGGGGGTCGCGCCCGGCCGCATGGTAGTAGTCGGGATGCGCCCGCATCGGGCCGATTTTCGGATGACCGTGACCGTCGAGCTCCGGCCAGTCCTGGCGCGCGGCCCAGGACGCGGGACCGACACCGTCCTTCATCGGGTCGCCGGTCGGGCGAAACGGATAGCCGGCCGACGGCATCACCCGCTCAAGCGCGAGCTCACGCGTCTCAGCGCGGTCGGCAGGCACGGTCACGTCGCCCCGCCCGTGGGGCAATTTGAACGTCTTCTCGTCGGGCACCGGATAGGGGCCTTGGTTTGTCGACGCGTTGCCGTCATCGTCGACGAGGGGATAGCCCTCACGCATGTTCTCGCGCTGGAGATAGACGATCAGGCCCGCGAAGAAGACCCAGAAGAGGTAGAGGGTCAGCTGAGCCAGATCGAAGTTGCCGAAGAACGGTTCCATGGGCGAGTCCTCCTTTCAGGACGGGAATTCGGCGAGGCCAAAGGGCGCCTCGGACTGTGTTGGGCGGACGAAACGAACAAGCGGACCGATCGCGACGAGGGTCGCGAAGAGAAGGCCGATCTCAAGGTGATAGACGACGGTGTACCCGACATAAGGCGTGTCGAAGGCAGGCCCGAGGAGGTGGGTCTGACCGATCCGTTCGACCGCGTCGCGGAGTGCACCGCCGAGCGCGATGCCGATCCCGGCCGCCGTCGCCTGCGCAGCCCCCCACGCGCCGAGCGCAAGCCCCGCGCCGGCCCCGGTTGCCCGCGACATTGCCATGGCGGCCGTCAGCGTCGCGACGGCGAAGAGCCCGGCGCCGTAACCGATCAGCGCCGCGCCGAGGTAGAAGAGGACAGGCAGCTCAAAGGGCGCCGAGAAAATCACCAGTGAGAACGCCACGACCCCCACCATCGCCGCCTGCGCGGCAAGGCGCACGGGGTCGTGGGCCCGCGCGAGCGCGCGCGCGGCAAGCGCAAAGCCCGTGAGCGCGCCGGCGGCCCAGATCGCCGTCACCAGTGTTGTGGCCGAGACCGAAAGCCCGAGGATCTCACCACCATAGGGCTCGAGCAGAACGTCTTGCATCGAAAAGGCCGCGGTCCCGATCGCAACCACCGCGAGCAACCTGCCCGCCTGCCCCCCCGCGAGATAGTCGGCCCAGGCGAGGCGGAAGCTCGGCTGGGGCGCCGCACGCTCCTCGCGGCTCATCGGCGCGAGGCTCTCCTGCTTCCAGACGGCGATGAGGTTGAGGACCAGCGTCACCACAGCGGCACCCTGGACGACCTGGATCAGACGGAGCTTTGAGAAGTCCGCAAGCAACCAGCCCAGGATCAGCGCCGAGATCCCCATGCCGATGAGGAACATGACATAGAGAAGCGCGACAACCCGCGGCCGGCTCTCGTCATCGGCCTGATCGGCGGCGAGTGCGAGGCCCGCCGTCTGCGTCATATGAAGCCCGAGCCCCGTCATGAGGAAGGCAAGCGCCGCGACGGCCTCGCCCGCCCAGTCGGGCCCCCAGGTCTGATCGCCCGACAGGATGATCAGCGCGAAAGGCATGATCGCGAGACCACCAAACTGGTAGAGCGAGCCGAACCAGATGTAGGGCACCCGCTTCCATCCGATGGCGGAGCGGTAGGTGTCCGAGCGGAACCCGAGGAGCGCCCGGAACGGCGCGACAAGCACCGGCAGCGCGACCATCGCGGCCACCAGCGCCGCCATCACGTTGAGCTCCACGATCATGACGCGGTTGAGCGTGCCCAGAAGCATCACGCTCGCCATCCCGACAGACACCTGAAAAAGCGACAGGCGCAGCAGCCGCGAGAGCGGCAGCCCGTCGCTGCCCGCATCCGCAAAGGGCAGCATCGAGAGCGTGACCTGCGTCAGCGGGTGGCGCCCGTTCATCTGGCCGCCTCCATGGCCTGGGAGATGTAGAAGCCGCGTGCCACTCGGGTCCGCACCTGAATGTCCCACGGCTCCGGCAGGGCCGCGGTCAGTCTGGTGGCAAAGGGATGCGGAGCGACCGGCACAATCGCGGGCGAGCGGTCGCCCTTAGGGAACGCTTTGCCAATCACGTGCATCGCGCGGAGGGGCAGCGTCGCCGGTGCAAGCGTGAAGACCATGCTCTCCTCTGTCCGGGCGGCGAGCTTGACAAGGGCTGCCTCCGCATCTCGCGCCTCGTAGTGGATCAGGCTGTCCATCGCGACGACATGGTCAAACCCGCCGCCCGCCTCCAACATGTCGCCCGCCACGTATTGGATCTGAGACTTGAGCGCCACCGGCGTCGTCTCGGCGGCCATCTCCAGAAGCTTGGGCGAGATGTCGATGGCGAGAACTGTTGCGCCGCGCGCGGCGAGCGCCTGCGCCATCTGCCCCGCACCGCACCCCGCATCGAGAACGCGCCGCCCCTCTAAATTCTCTGGCAGTCGCGACAGAAGCGCCGCACGCATCTCGTCTCGCCCGGCCCGCACGGTGGCCCGAATGCGACTGACCGGAGCGTCCGACATAAGCCGCCGCCACGCCTCATGCGCCGTGTCGTCGAAATAGGCCTCGAGCCGGCCGCGTGTGGTCTCGTAGCCGGCCATCAATCGAACCCCAAAAGCTCGAAAATCGCGCGGTCTTCGAGCGGCGCGGGGGCGAGCGACTCGGTCCCGGCCCAGAGCGTTTCGGCGAGGCGAATGTACTCCTTCTGGACGGCAACGGTGTCCTCCGCCCCGTCATCCATCTCAAAGAGCGTGCATTTCTTCAGACGGGAGCGGCGGAGCGCGTCGAGATCGGGCAGATGCGCCAATCTCTTGAACCCGACAGTGTCGCAATACCGGTCGACCTCGTCCGTGTCGCGAGACCTGTTGGCGATGCAGCCCGCAAGACGAACGTTGTAGTTCCGGCTTTTCGCCTCCACTGCCGCGATGATCCGGTTCATCGCATAAATCGAATCGAAGTCGTTGGCGGTCACGATCACCGCCCGGTCGGCGTGCTGGAGCGGCGCGGCGAACCCGCCGCAGACGACATCGCCGAGCACGTCGAAAATAACGACATCCGTGTCTTCGAGAAGATGATGCTGCTTCAGAAGCTTCACCGTCTGGCCGACAACATATCCGCCGCACCCGGTGCCGGCCGGCGGCCCGCCCGCCTCGACACAACGCACGCCGTTGTACCCCTCGAACACAAAGTCCTCGGGACGAAGCTCCTCGGGGTGGAAGTCGACATCCTTCAGGACATCAATGACGGTCGGCATCAGCCGCTTGGTCAGGGTGAATGTGGAATCGTGCTTGGGATCGCAGCCGATCTGCAGCACCCGGCGACCGAGTTTGGCAAAGGCGACCGAGAGGTTCGAGGAGGTGGTCGACTTGCCAATGCCGCCCTTGCCATACACGGCAAAGACCTTTGCGCCGTCGATCTTGATCGACATGTCCTGGCGCACCTGGACCGACCCGTCGCCGTCCTCCCCGCGCAAAACGGGTGCATTCCGGTCTAATGGGGCCATCGCACCCTCCCTGCCATCTGACGTGCGCGCCAAGGCGTCGGTTCGGGCCCGCCCGAACCCGCGCGGTCCGCGCGGCCTCTGCGACACGCAGAGGCGACGCCGCCCCCCGCCACAGAGCACTGCGCCCGCCTCATTGCGCCGCAACCCGGTCCGAGGCGATCCCCTCGAGCCGGTCCTCAAAATCCTCCGCCCCCTCGCGAAGCGCATCGAGCGTCGCGTCGTCGGGCTGCCAATAGTCGCGCTCATGGGCCTCGAGCAGTCGGTTCGCGACCCGCGCGCCGGCCGTCGGGTTGAGCTCCGCCAAGCGCCGTCGCATGTCCTCATCGAGAACAAACGTCTCGGAGAGGCGCTGATAGACCCAGGGCTGAACCTGGCCGGTTGTCGCCGACCACCCCATCGTGTTCGTCACCTGCGCTTCGATCTGGCGCACGCCCTCATGGCCGTGCTCGAGCATGCCCTCATACCATTTCGGGTTCAGCGTTCGTGTCCGGGTCTCGAGCGCCACCTGCTCTGACAGTGTTCGCACCTTGCCGGCGCCGCGGGTCTGGTCGCCGATATAGACCGGGGCCTCGACACCGCCTTTGGCGCGGCGCACGGCCCGACCGATGCCGCCGAGCGTGTCAAAGTAGTGGTCGACCGTCGTCACGCCGAGCTCGACGCTTTCAAGGTTCTGATAAGCAAGATCCACGTCCGCCAGCACGGCCTGGAGCACGTCGCGCCGGTCCGCCGCTTTGCCGGAGCGACCGTAGGCGAAGCCCTTGCGGGCCTCGAACGTGTCTGCGAGCTCGTCTTCTTCCCCCCAGGCGCCGCTGTCGATCAGAAGGTTGACGTTTGAGCCGTAAGCCCCCTCCGCGTTCGAGAAAACGCGGAGCGCTGCGGTCTCCAGATCGCATCCCACCTTGGCCGCATAGGCCTTCGCATGGGCACGCACCGGATTCAACTCGACCGGCTCGTCTGCGGTGGCCGCCAGCCAGGCGGCCTCCGCCAAGAGCTTGATTTGAAGCGGCAGGAGATCGCGGAAAATGCCCGAGAGCGTCATGACGACGTCTATCCGCGCGCGCCCCAGCTCATCGAGCGGCAGGAGCTCGGCGCCCGCAAGCCGGCCATAGGCATCAAAGCGAGGCTTGGCTCCGAGAAGCGACAGCGCCTGGGCGATCGGTCCGCCATCGGTCTTGATGTTGTCCGCCCCCCAGAGGACGATCGCGATCGACCGGGGCATCTCGCCCGTTTTCGCCACATGGGTGTCGATGATCTTCTGCGCCTGGCGAGCACCTTCGGCCATCGCGAAGGCCGACGGCATTCGGAACGGATCAAAGGCGTGGATGTTGCGCCCGGTTGGCAAGATGCCGGGGCTCCGCAGCACATCCCCACCCGGAACCGGCCGCACGAAATGCCCGCCAAGCGCCGCAAGAAGCGCCGGCGTCTCGCTGTCCTCGCGCATCAAGCGACCGGCCTCGGCGATGGCCTCGGGATCGGATCCCGGCATCTCCGACATGGCGGCCAGGAGGTCGCCTCGTTCCGCCTCCGCCATCGGGCGTCCAACGACGTGGAGGCCGTGCGGGATCAGCGCCTCCTCGAGCTCGCGGAGGGTGCCCACAAGCTCAGCAGCGCGGGCCTCCGGTGCAGTCCATTCGGGCTCCGCCTGCGCGAGGTCGAGCTCGGCCGCCTGCGCCTGGATCAGACGCAACAATTCCGGTGCCTCCGCGGCTTGGGGGGCAAGACCGCGCCACCGCTCAAGGCTTTGCCGGAGATCCGTGAGCCCTTTGTAGAGCCCCGCCTGCGCCACCGGCGGCGTCAAATGCGTCACTGTCACAGCGCCCGAGCGGCGCTTGGCGAGCGTCGCCTCAGACGGGTTGTTCGCCGCATAGAGATAGACGTTCGGCATCGAGCCGATCAGCCGGTCCGGCCAGCACTCAGCGCCGAGGCCCGTCTGTTTGCCCGGCATGAACTCAAGCGCGCCATGCATCCCGAAATGGAGGCAGACATCCGCGCGAAAGCCCTCCCGAAGATAGCGGTAGAGGGCGTTGAAGGCATGGGTCGGCGCGAACCCCTTTTCGAAGAGAAGCCGCATCGGGTCGCCTTCGTAGCCGAAGGCCGGCTGGACGCCGACAAAGACATTGCCGAACTGGCGACCAAGGACGAAGACTCCGCCGCCATCGCTCTGCTGGCGGCCGGGCGCAGGGCCCCAGACGGCCTCGATCTCGCTGAGATAGGGGTCAGCACCTACGATCTCGTCGGCGCTGATCCGAGCATGAACATTGGCCTCCTGCCCATGCTCCGCCGCATTGCCCTTGAGCACAGCATCGCGGAGCGCCTCGACAGTTTCCGGCAGCTCAACCTCATAGCCGTCGGCCGCCATCGCGGAGAGCGTGTTCCAGAGGCTCTCAAAGACGGAGAGGTAGGCGGCCGTGCCGACGGCGCCGGCATTCGGCGGGAAGCCGTAGAGGACAATGGCGACGCGCCGCGCCGCGGCACGGCTCCGCCGGAGCTGCGCGAGCGCTGCGGTGCGGTCGGCGAGGCGGGCGACCCGCTCCCGGCAGGGGGCCATGGCGCGCGGCGACGGGTGTCCCGCGCCGCTCCCCTGGGTGGCTGCGCCAGCCGCACCTCGACCGCCGAAGACCATTGGGTTGGTGGCGCCATCGATCTCCGGCAGTGCGATCAGGATCGTTGCTTCGACCGGAGAGAGGCCAGCGCTGCTCGCCTCCCACTCAGGAAGCGTCTGAAACTCGAGCGCGTGCGCCGCGATGTATGGCACGTCGAGCTTGGCGAGCGTCGCCTCGGCGGCGGCGCTGTCGTTGTAGGCCGGGCCGCCGACCAGGCTGAAGCCCGTGAGCGAGAGGAGTGCGTCGATCGTTGTCTTGCCCTCGCGCTCAAAGAACGCTTCGATCGCGGGCCGGTTGTCTAGCCCCGCCGCAAAGGCCGGGATCACGCGGAGGCCCCGTTCCTCCAAGGCGGCGATCACGGCGTCGTAGTGCGCCGTGTCCCCTGCGAGCACGTAGGAGCGCATGACGAGGAGGCCGACAGTGCCCTCAACCCGTCCTTTCGGCGCCGGAAGATCGGAGGCCCAGGCGCCGATGCGCCCGCGCATTCTTGGGTGGTAGACGCCGGTCTCCGGGTAATGGACGGGCTCCGGCACCACGAGGCCGCGCGCAAGCTCGGCATTCAGGCCCGTGGCGTAGCGGCTGACGAGGTGGCTGACCAGGCCAACGACGTTGTCATCCGATCCGCCGAGCCAATACTGCATGGCGATAAAATACGCGCGCAGGTCCTGTGCCTTTCCGGGGATGAACCTGAGGAGCCGCGGCAGCCGGCGCAGCATCGCCATCTGCCGCGCACCGGAGGCCGAGGACGCGCCGCTCTTGGCGCCGCGGAGGCGTTTGAGGAGCGCCATCGCGCCCGTGGCCGGCTGGCTCATATCGAGGCGGCCGAGCTTTGTCAGTCGGACGATCTCACCGGCGGCGAGGAGGCCGACCATTGCGTCGCAATGCGGGCGGCGTTCCTCCAGCGCGGGCAAGATCGCGCGCACGTGCTCATCGAGAAAGAGGAGCGCGGTGATGACGATGTCGGCCTCGGCGATGGCGGCTTTGGCCGCGACGAGCGTTTCGGGACGCTCCGCCCAGTCGGCGGCAGCATGAACCGAGAGCCGGAGCGCGGGGATCGCTTCGCGGAGCTCAGCCTCGGCCCGCGCAGCCGGGCCCGCAAGGTGGCTGTCGAGCGTGATCAGGGCCACGCGAATGCCCGGGCGGGAGGCGCTGTTATCGAGCATAGTGCGCCTTCGCGTCGTAGAGGGTCTCAAGCGAGATCGTCTCGAGGCCACGGGCTGAGGCAAACGCCTCTGTGTTGCGGCGCGCCTTGCCGCGGACGAAGAACGGGATCTTGCGGAGCTCCTGCTCGGCCTCGACCGCCCAAGCGGGGGGGGCGTCCGTCGGGGGCATCGAGCCCCCTCCGGCCGCTGGCAGAGGCGCCGCGCTTCGCGGTGGCGCGTCCTGCCTCGGCGCCTCATTCGGACGCTCCGATGTCTGGTGTGCGAGGTGGGACGGGCCGGCGGCGTCGTGAAACTCAAAGTCCTCGCGAAACATCGCGAGGAGGTGTTCCTCGAGGCCCATCACCAGGGGATGGACAAGTGTGTCAAAGAGGACGTTGGCGCCTTCAGGCCCCATCAAGGGGGAGTAGCGGGCTGGAAAGTCCTGGACATGCACCGGGGCTGAGATCACGGCGCAGGGGATGCCGAGGCGTTTGGCTGTGTGGCGTTCCATCTGCGTGCCGAGGATGAGCTCGGGGGCGGCTGCCTGGATCGCGGCCTCGACTTCGAGGTAGTCGTCGGTGATCAGGGCCTCGAGCCCATATTTGCGTGCCGCTGCGCGCACATCCCGTGCGAACTCGCGATTGTAGGCGCCGAGCCCGACGACTTCGAATCCCATTTCCTCGGATGCAACGCGGGCCAATGCTGTGGCGTGGGTGGCATCGCCAAAGATGAAGACGCGCTTTCCGGTGAGGTAGGTCGAATCGACACTCGCGCTCCACCAGGGCATTCGCAGGCCCTCGATCTCGCTCGGGGCGCTGCATCCCGTGATCTGGGCGACCTCTTGGATGAAATCCCGAGTTGCGCCGACGCCAATCGGCACCGTTCTTGTGTAGGGCTGGCCAAAGGTGCGCTCGAGATAGCGGCAGGTCGTCTCGGCGGTTTCTGGGTACAGCTGAACGTTGAAATGCGCGGCCGGCAGCCGGGCGATGTCGGCCGGCGTCGCGCCGAGCGGCGCTCGCGCGTTGACGCGGATCCCGAGACCGGCCAGGAGGCGCGCGATCTCGGTGACATCGTCGCGGTGGCGGAATCCGAGGGCAGTGCCGCCGAGAAGGTTGCAGGTGATCTCCTGCGTGCGAGCGGAAGGTTGCGCGAGGGCGCGGACGAGGCTGTAGAATGTCTCGGCCGCTCCCCAGCTCTCTTTTCTTTGGTAGGAGGGCAGTTCGAGCGGAATGACCGGGATGGCGAGGCCGAGGCGCTCTGCAAGGCCGGCAGGGTCGTCCTGGATGAGTTCCGCCGTGCAGGAGGCACCTACGATGATCGCCTCGGGATCGAAGCGGTCGACGGCGGCGGCGCAGGCATCCTTGAAGAGAAGTGCAGTGTCCGAGCCGAGATCGCGTGCGGCAAAGGTCGTGTAAGAGACCGGCGGCCGTCGGTCCCGGCGCTCAATCATTGTGAAGAGAAGATCGGCGTAGGTGTCGCCCTGGGGAGCGTGAAGCACATAGTGCAAGCGCTCCATTCCGGTTGCCACCCGCATCGCGCCGACATGGGGCGGCCCCTCATACGTCCAGACTGAGAGCTTCACGTGCTGGCCTCCCCTTGCCGGTCGATGCCGCCCACCCGTTCGAGCGCGCGCAGACCCTGGAGGCCTGGCGAGAGGGCGATCTCTGGCAGGGGCGGTGTCGACGGCGCCCGGGGCGCCGTCCGCGCGCCGGCGCGCGGGTTCGGGCGGTGCCCGAACCGACACCTTGCGCCCAGACCGGGCGCCAGTCCTCGGTCCCGGGCCCGTGTGGGCGACAGTGTCAGGCCGCACACGGCGCGAGGTGCTCTCAGGCGCATGCCGACCTCCGGGCCGGGTGGATTGCTGCGATCATCTCGCGGCGACGGAGTGGGCGGGCGAAGAGGCCGGCGAGATCTGCAGCCTGCTCAAAGCCATGGATCGGCGAGAACACGAGTTCGATCGCCCATTTGGTCGCGAGCCCTTCCGCTTCGAGCGGGTTGGCCAAGCCTAGGCCGCAGACGGTCAGATCCGCACGTGCCGCGCGCGCGCGCTCGAGCTGCCGCTCGACGTCCTGTCCCTCGGCGATCACGGGACCTGCGGGCAGCAGCGCCAGATCCGGACCGACCAGAGCCCGGTGAATGTAGGGCGCGCCGACCTCAACGGGGATCATGCCGCACTCCCGCGCCAGAAAGCGCGCCAGCGGGATCTCGAGTTGGCTGTCGGGGAAGACAAAGAGCCGTTTGCCGCGCAGCACCTCTGCGACCCGCGCCACTGCGGCGCGCGCCCGCTGCAGAGGTGCAGCCATTGCAGCCTCGACCCTCTCGGAGGGCACGCCCATCGCCGCAGCGCCCGCGCGCAGCCAAAGCGCCGTGCCTTCGGCGCCGAACGGAAACGGGGCCGGCACATGCTGCGCGCCGCGTCCGGTCAAGGCCGTCAGCGTCGCGCCCAAAAAGGGCTGCGCGGCGAGGACCCGGGTGCCAGGTCCGACACCCGGATGCGCGCCGGCGCGCGGGGCCGGAAGGACTTCAATCTCAATCCCCATCGCAGAGAAAAGCGAGCGGATCTGGCCTTCGACGACATCCGGGAGCGCTCCGATCACGAGCAGATTCTCGGCTGGCGTCTCCGGCAGAGTGGGCACGAGAGCGGCGAGGCACGCGTCCTCTCCCTCGGTGAAGGTCGTCTCGATGCCTGCGCCCGAGAAGTTCATCACCCGGACATCGGGTGCATAGCGAGCTGAGAGCCGCTCCGCAGCGCGGGACAGATCGAGTTTGATCACCTCGGATGGACAGGATCCCACGAGAAAGAGCTGCTTGATGTCCGGGCGCCGCGCGAGAAGGCGGGCCACCTCCCGCTCAAGCTCCTCTTGCGCGTCGGAGAGCCCGGCGAGATCGGTCTCCTCCATAATCGCGGTCCCAAAGCGCGGCTCGGCAAATATCATGACCCCCGCGGCCGACTGCAGGAGATGCGCACAGGTCCGGCTGCCGACCACCAAGAAGAAGGCATCCTGCATCTTGCGGTGCAGCCAGATGATCCCGGTCAGCCCGCAGAACACCTCCCGCTGGCCCCGCTCCTTCAAAACCGGGACGTCGGCGCATCCGATTGGCGAAACCTCGGTCATGCCGGCGCCTCCGCCCGGGCCGCGCGGAGCTTCAGCAGAAACTGAGCGGCGTTCACCACGTAGACGGCGTAGGCTGCGAGCGCGAGCGCCATCTGAACGGGCGGTGCCAGCCCCGCAAAGAACGCAGCGAGATAGGCCGTGTGGAGCGCGATGACGAGAAAGCTGATCACGTCCTCCCAGAAGAAGGCTGGAGCCAGAAGGTATTGACCAAAAACAACTTTCTCCCAGATCGCTCCAGTGACCATGATGGTGTAGAGAAGCGCCGTCTTGAGCAGAATGCTGGCGGTCGCAAGCCCGTACCCGTCGCCGGAAACGAGGTAGCGGGCAACGCATATGAGTGAGATCAGGAATACTGCGAATTGAAGGGGCGCAAGAATGGCTTGGACCTTGGTCCAAACGCTGCCGTCGCGCCGTCGCCGCTCCTCCGCCGTGTAAAGCCCCGATCTTGCGTCGGCTCCAGACAACGTTTCCCCCGCATATCAGTCAGTGTGGCCGGAAAGGTATCTGGGCGAGTCAGGATATGTCAACTTAAACTTACACACGCGGGATCGCAGGTGGAATGACGGTTTAGCCCCGGTAAAACTTCGATAAATTAGTGTGATGCCAAGTGAAGCGTCGGCATAGAGCGTCGCAATGGTCAGGATGTCCGTCATTGAAATTTGACATCCTCTCCCGCGCATGCTTCTGTGCGACAAGGCGCCGCAGAACGGGTCGGCGCTGGCTTTCCGTGGATGGAGACGCGGATGTTCTTGTCTGAGCGGATCGCCGAGAGTGCCCCGCCAGTGGCCGCGCATCCGATCACGACCGGACGCCTCGCGGATGCAGCGCTTGCGGCACTTCGGGCGACACAACAAGGTGGCCCAGCCGTGATTGCGGAGCGGTTCGTGGCCATGTTGGCCTCGGACAAATCCGCCGATGCCGAGCGCGCGGTCGCGTTTCTGCGCGATCAAGGAATATCCACTGAGCGAATCGTCGAAGTTCACGTCCCGGCCGCAGCCCGCCACCTCGGCCGTTTGTGGGAGACCGACGCGCTCGACTTCGGCGCGGTGGCGCGTGTCTCCGCCCGGCTGACGCGGATTGCTCAGGATCTCGGGTGGCAAAACAGCGTGACTCGAATGCGCGGGCGGGCGCCACTTGCCCTTCTCCTTTCACCGGCGGGAGAGCATCACCATCTCGGCTTGGTCGTTGCGGCCCAAAGCCTTCGCCGGGACGGCTGGGCCGTCACGCTGGATCTCACCGCCACGGAAGAGAGCCTGTCGCAGGTGCTTACGCAGAGCCGACCGGACCTCGTGGGCGTGACCGTCGGCCACAGCCGCGCGGCCGACGTGGCCGGACGGCTCCTCGATCTTGTAGGGCGCCTCGCACCGGGGACGCGGCGCGCGCTTGGCGGGCCGCTCCTCGCCATGCGTCCCGATCTCTGCGCGGCCCTTCCAGCCGACGTCCTGGTCGCCCCCGATGCAAATCCCGCCGCGCTGCTGCAGGCCTCGACGACAGAACCGGTGGCCCATCGATGACCGGCGCCCCGTCGCCCACAGCCCCACCGGGCACCGGGGATGCCCCGCGATGAACAAGTCCGGCTTTTTCCCGGCGCAAAGCGGCGCGTTCGAGGAGATCGACGCCGAGATCATTCTGAAAATGGTCGCCACATCTTCCGATTTTTGCGTCATCGTCGACGCTGACGGTGTGGTTGAGCGCATTGTGCTGGGTTCCGAGACTCTGATTGGCGATGATTTGCTGACATGGCGGGGTGCGCCGTTCCGAAGCACGCTGACCGAGGAGAGCCTTCCGAAGTACGACGCCCTCCTCACCGGCGCAGCTGGGGACGGGCCGCCCAAGTGGCGCCAACTGAACCACGCCACATTGAGCGAGACGGATCTGCCCGTGGCCTATGCGGCGCAACCCGGCGAGGATCCGGGCACAGTCCTCCTCCTCGGGCGCGACAAGCGGGAGCTGATGCAGCTCCAAAACCGCCTCGTGCAGTCGCAACTGACCATCGAACAGGACTACGAGCGGATCCGGCAGGTCGAAAGCCGGTACCGCGTGCTGTTTGAGACCGGGTCTGACGCGTTGGTCATCCTCAGCGCCGATACGGGACGCGTCGGCGACATCAATTCCGCCGCTGCAAGGCTTCTGAAGCGCGACGCGCAGGAGATCAAGGGCCGCCCCCTCTCAGGACTGATCGCACCGGGCTCGGCCGAGAGCTTCTCCGAGATGATCGAGACCGTGCGCACAAAAGGGGGACAGCGATCCGTCCTGACCACTCTGAAGTCGGATCTCCGACGGATTTGGATCGAAGCGCTCTTGTTCCGCTCGATGAGCGACACGTTGGTCCTGTGCCGACTCCACCCCGAGACGGAAAACGGCACGCAGGTGCGCGGCGTCGCGTCGGCGTTGACCGAGCTCTATGCGCGGGGCGGCGACGCCGTGGTGTTCACAGACAAGGATGGCAGAATCCTCCAGGCCAATTCCGCCTTTCAGTCGATTGCCAACGTGGCCGTGGCCGAGCGCTTGATCGGCGCCAGCCTCGCCACCTACCTTGCCCGGCCATCGGTAGATCTGACGGTGATGACGACCAACGCTGAGCAGGCGGGCAAGCTCTCGATCTACGCCACTGCACTTCGAACGGAGTACGGCGCGCAGATCCCGGTGGAAATCTCGACGACTTACTTGCCCGACCACGA
This sequence comes from Pseudomonadota bacterium, assembly GCA_039193505.1. Lineage (GTDB taxonomy): Bacteria > Pseudomonadota > Alphaproteobacteria > Rhodobacterales > Rhodobacteraceae > Algicella. The sequence continues at coordinate 17,983 of JBCCWM010000030.1, forward strand.
TCCACCGAGCTTCGGCTTTGTGATCCGCGATGTCTCCCGGCTCGAAGCGGCGCGACAATCGTCGAGCGCCGTGTCCTCGGAAGCCGTGGAACATGTGATCGAGCTTGTGGGCTCCACCCCCCTCAAAGAACTTGTCCGGGGGACGACCGATGTGGTCGAGAAGCTCTGCATCGAGACGGCGATCCGGCTGACCAACAACAATCGCGCCGCCGCTGCCGAGATGCTCGGCCTGTCCCGCCAAAGCCTCTACGTCAAGCTCCGCCGCTACGGCCTGGTCGAGAGCGACGACAGCGTCGACTGACACCCGTCCGCGAGAGGCCCGGGCGCATCTCCCCGTCGAGACCGCGTCTGGCGGCGCGTGACCTCTTCCCAAACGCAAAGTGTCGTGTTTAATTGACACCATGAGCGTCAGTGAGAACATCCGTCTCCGGACACCACACCCGGCAGTTGTGCTTGAGCTGCTGAAACCCGTCACGTGGTTTCCGCCGATGTGGGCCTATATGTGCGGCGTCGTGGCATCCGGCGTGCCGCTGTCGGAGCGGTGGGGGATGTTTGCGCTCGGCGTGATCCTCGCAGGCCCTGTCGTCTGCGGGATGAGCCAGGCGGCCAATGACTGGTGCGACCGCCATGTGGACGCGATCAATGAGCCGGACCGGCCGATCCCGTCCGGGCGGATGCCCGGGCGCTGGGGCCTCTGGATCGCGCTCGCGATGAGCGGTGGCGCCCTGCTCCTCGGCGCGGCGCTCGGCGCATGGGGCTTCGGCGCGACCGTGATTGCTGTTGCCTTGGCCTGGGCCTATTCGGCCGAGCCCCTGAGGTTGAAGC
>JBCCWM010000031.1:0-18712 GCA_039193505.1 Pseudomonadota bacterium
AGCTCGACGTTTTCGAAGATCTCTACGAGGTCAACCGGGAGGTCATTGGGGAAGACGTCGACGTGATCGAAGAAGGGATCGGCATCACCCTTCCCTGCACAGGCCCCCTCGGCGCGCGTCTGGACCAAGCCGCGGTCGCAGTCCTCGCGCGCCCGGGGGCCTCCGACGGCATGGAGGAGGCCCCGCCGAAGCCCGAGATCATGGCTCCGCGCCCCTCCCAAGCGCGCGTCGCAATCCTGACGGGCGGCCCCTTTGCCCCCTTTGTCGACGAGGCGCGGCCGACGGGTGGCCTCTTCACCGAGCTGATGACGAGAGCGCTCCGCGAGACTGCCGGGCCGCCTGGCGAAGTCGTCTTCGTGAACGACCGCGCAAGCCACCTTTGGGACTTGATGCCGCGCGGCGGCTTCGACATCACGGGCCCGTGGTTTTATCCCGACTGCACCAGCGCGACGCTGCCCGCAATGGATCGCGAGCTGTGCGACGCCTTTGTGGCGAGCATCGGCTACTACGAGTTCGTGACGGAGTTTTACGCGCGCGCCGACACGGAATGGGCGACAGTGGTCCTGCCGGGAGGGCTGACCGGCGCGCGGCTCTGCGTGCCCGCGGGCTACCCAAGGGCCGGTCTCGCGGCGCTCGGCCTTGCGCCGGAGGCCATCTCGACCCTAACCGGCCGCAGCCCGGCCGACTGCCTCCTCCGCCTTGACCGCCAGGACGTCGATGTCGTGGCGATGGAGGCCGCCGTCACACGCGCCCTGATCGACGATGTGCCGGTGGAAAACCCGATCGTCGTTCTCGAGACGCTCAGCCATGTCGACCGCTTGCGCATTCTGGTGCGGCGAGATCACCCCGATGCCGACAGCCTCATCGCGCGTCTCGACACGGCGCTGGAGACCATGAGCGCCGACGGCGCCTGGTTCGAAATCGTCACACGCCATCTTATGGGTCAAGACCCGGCTTAGCCGCCGTCGTAGCTCCCAAGTGGCGCGGCGCGCGTCGCTGCCGGGGCGGCCCGAGGGCCAGGGCCGGCAGCGCAGGCGATCACCCCCGCCGCGCAACGGTTTCCGCCAACCAAGCAAGATCCGGATCATGGAGCCCGATCTCAGCGAGCGCGCGCGCCGTATTCAATAGATACTCACGATTGGTCCCGGCGGGCCCCACCGCACGCGCAATGATCTCAGCCTGAGCCGCAAGGCTGAGCGATCCGCGATACTGCGCGTGACCGCGGTCCATCACATAGGTCACCGCGGGCACCGAGGCGCCCGACGCAAGCTCGACGACGACCTCTCTCTCTCGATAGGCCGAGGACACCAATTCGCGTCCACGCAGATAGTCGAGCGTCGCGGCAGCCCGGGCTTCGGCCACCCGAAACGCCACACCCTGGCAAGAGGCCCCCTCCACGGCATCGAGCGCCAGGACCAGCCCGGGCGCTTCGGGCGTCCCCCGATAGACGATTGAGGCCATGCAAAACGCGCGCCGATAGCCCTTGACCGTCGCGAGCTCCCGTGTTTCCGCCTCAAAACCTGGGTTCCAGATCAGCGACCCATAGCCAAACACCCAAAACGCATCCACCGCGATCCCTTTCCCTCGGCATTCGAACGCAATAGGTTTCGCAGGCGCGGCCGTCATCCCCCAAAGGCTTCCCGATGCGTCTTCTCTTCGTTGTTGTTCTCATTTTCTCCGCGGGCTGGAGCGGGTACTGGTATGTGGGCGCCACGGTTCAGAAGTCTGCGATCGAAACCTGGCTCGACGATCAAACCGGACGGTCGCCGCGCGTCCGTGCGGGTCAGGTGACGACGACCGGTTATCCCAACAGGTTCGACATCATCCTGACGGAGCTCGCCGTCGAGGAACCGGCGGCGTGGCAGTGGCAAACTCCCGAGCTCCGCATCTATGCCCTGTCCTACCAACCGAACAGAATCATCGCGACGCTCCCCCCGGCCCAAACCCTTTCCCTCGGCACGGAGGAGGTTCGAATCGCAACGTCCCGTCTCGCGGCATCGGTGCATTTCGGCCCGACCCTGAGCCTGCCCCTTCGTGAGAGCATTTTCGAGACGGCCGATCTGGCGCTCACCAGCGCCGATTGGGAGGCCACACTGGCCCGCGCGCAGTTTTCCGTTCGGGAAAGCCCGCAGGAGGCGGCGCCACCGAACGCCTATGACGTCGCGATCGACGTCGACGATCTCCGCCTGCCGCGCCAACTTCTCGCGGAGATCGATCCTGGCGGTCGTCTGCCGGAGACTCTCTCCGCCATTGAGGCCCGCCTGACGCCGGTCTTTGACAGCCCTTGGGACCGCTTTGCCGCGGAGGGTGCACCGCCGGAGCTCACATCCGTCGAGATCGAGCGCGCGACCCTCGCCTGGGGCCAGATCCGGATCGAGGCGTCGGGAGACCTCGATGTCGACCGGCTCGGCCGCGCGGATGGACGTCTGAGAGTCTCCGCCACCAATTGGCGCGAAATGCTGAGCCTCGCCGAGGACGCAGCGCTGATCGAGCCCGACCAGACCCGAGCGATCTCGCGCGCGCTCGATCTCTTGGCGCGCACCTCCGGCTCACCCGACACGCTGAATATTCCACTCGCGTTTTCAGGCGGCCGGACGCGGATCGGACCGATCCCGATCGGGCCCGCACCGCAACTTGTCTACCGGCAGTAGGGCCGGCGGTACTCAGCCACGTCGAAATGAAAATGATCCTGATGGTAGCGATCAGCTTGAGGACCGAGCACCGTGCCGAACGGGCCACAGGCCTCACGGTGGAGCGCCTGCATCAGCCCGCTCCACTTCGTTCCTGACCAATCGCGCGTCACCGTCGCCCGACTGCCATCCGAGAGGGTTACGCCCGCTATGTCGACAGCATTCCCCTTCGCGTGCTCCGACAGTTTGCCCGAGGGGCGATTGTTCCGCCGCCGGCACGCATAGCTCGCCACCACATGCATGTCGGTGATGAGGAGACCCTCCTCCCGCGCCGCATCCTGGGCGGGACCCGTCACCCAGGTGTGGAGCGCCGTCGCCGTCCGGCAGTTGATCCGCGGTTGGCTGTCGAGCTTCACGCCCCCGACCGCGAACACCTTGACCGGCTCAGCGATTCCACAGGCGCCGCCGGAGCCGATGCGATCCAGCTCATAGCCGAGCACGTCCTCCATGCCGCACAGACCCCGCACATCCGCGGGCAGGCCCATGTTGCGGGCCAATATAGTCTCATCCGGGCCGCGAGCGCAGGCGCTAAGCGCCAAAAGGGCCATCGTGGCCCCGATCCACCTCATCATGATGTCGTTCCCCCTCCCACGCGGCGCCCCCCGCCGCAAGCCGCCCGAAATCTGGCGCGGCCACATCTTGACCCGCTTCGAGAATACCACGCCGGATGGCGCGCGTACGGGTGAAATAGGCCTCAAGATGCGCGCCGTCACCGGTCCGGATCGCACGTTGAAGCGCAAAAAGCTCCTCGGTGAAGCGCCCGAGGATCTCGAGCGTCGCGCTTTTATTGGCCAGAAACACGTCCCGCCACATCACTGGATCGGAGGCCGCGATCCGCGTAAAGTCTCGGAACCCCGCGGCGGAGTAGTTGACCACCTCCGACTGCGTGACACGCTGCAAATCATCGGCCACCCCGACCATTGTGTAGGCAATGAGATGCGGCGCATGGCTCGTCACCGCTAAGACCAAATCATGATGCACCGGATCCATCGTGTCTACGGTCGCGCCGAGCGCTTTCCAGAATGCGCTGAGCCGGCTGAGCGCACCGGGCTCCGTACCGTCGAGCGGGGTCAGCAGGCACCACCGGTGGTCGAAGAGCGTGGCAAAGCCCGCCTCAGGCCCGGAGTGTTCCGTCCCCGCGAGAGGATGGCCCGGAATGAAGTGAACACCCGGTGGAACATTTGGCTGGACGGCTTCGATCACCCGTCCTTTGACAGAGCCGACATCGGTCAGGATCGCACCCGGTCCGAGCGCTGGCGCGATCTCAGCCGCGACCGACCCCATCGCGCCGACAGGCACGCAGAGAACCACCAGATCCGCGTCCTTCACCGCATCCGCCGCACTCTCGCACACCTCACAGAGATCGATCCTGGCGGCAGTCGCGCGGACCTCCGCGCTCAGGTCGTAGCCAGTGATCCGCCCCGAGAACCCGGAGCGTCTCAACGCGTGGGCGATCGATGACGCCAGCAGCCCGAGCCCGAGAAGAGCGACATGGGACTGCAGTGCGCTCATGGGTGGAGGTGGCCTGCCAGAACGCCAACCACGCGCCGGCAGGCAACCTCATCGCCCACCGTGATCCTAAGCGCCTCTGGCAGACCGTACCCTGCAACCCCTCGCACGAGGATCCCGCTTGCCGCGAGCGCGGCCTCGGCGGAGCGCGCAGTCTCGGATGAGGCGAAGCGCGCGAGGACAAAGTTCGCCTCAGAGGCATCGACACCAAGCCCGAGTCCGCGAAGTTCGGCAGTCAGCCAGGACCGCCAGGCCGCGTTCTCAGCCCGGCAATGCGCGATCCAGTCTGTGTCCCTGATCGCCGCTTCGGCCGCCGCAAGGCCCGGCGCCGACACATTGAACGGCCCTCGAACCCGGTGGAGCACGTCGACGATTTCGCCCGATGCATAGGCCCACCCCACTCTAAGCCCACCCAGGCCATGGATTTTCGAGAATGTCCGGAGCATCACCACCGGCCGCCTGGCCTCTACCAGCGCGACACCGCTGTCATAGCCCTCGACATACTCCGCATAGGCGCCGTCGAGGATCAGGAGACACTGCGGCGGCAGACCGTCCACAAGCCGCTCGATCTCCGACATTGGGACCATGGTCCCGGTCGGGTTGTTTGGATTGGCCAGAAAGATCAGCCGGGTCGCCGGTCCGGTCGCCGCGAGGAGGGCATCGACATCCGCCGAGCGGTCGCGCTCGGCCACAGCGATCGGCGTGGCGCCCGCGGCGAGGCTCGAGATGCGGTACATCGCAAAGCCGTGCTCGGTGTGGAGAACTTTGCCGCCCGGGCCCGCATAGGCTTGGCAGAGGAGCGCGATCAGCTCGTCCGAGCCCGCACCGCAGACAATTCGGTCCGGATCGAGGTTATGGGTCTCGGCAATCGCCGCCCGAAGCGTGCCGTGGTCCCCTGCGGGGTACAGCTCAAGGCGCTCGGCCGCGCGCCGAACCGCGTCTTTCGCCGCCTCGCTCGGGCCGAGCGGGTTCTCGTTCGAACTAAGTTTGGTGACGCTGTTTGCTCCCTCCACATGGGCTGCCCCCCCGACATAGGGAGAGATGTCGAGGATCCCGGGTTGGGGCGCGAACTTGTGCTGGGTCATCGGACGCTGGCTTTGCTGAAGTCTAGAGGGTCCTTAACGATCCCGCCGCCAGTTGGCCAGCACGCCGTTGACGAGGCAGGCGCTCGCGGTTGGGGACCGCTTTTGCGCCGGAGCCCAGGCGCCGAATGCACGGATCGAAACCCGACTTGGATCATCCTCAATGTGACCTTGAGGGCACGGCTCGGACCGTCTCCCTTGTCGGAATGCACCTGGCCGCACGCGCGATGTCTCCGGTCACGGCCGTAGATCCGCGCACCGGCCGCATGGACGCCCTCCGTTTGCAGGCATGTCGGCGCCGAGCTGGGACGGTCTCCGCGACCTGGCCGCTGCGGGGACACGTGCGGCACCAACCTGCGCGCCCGCGTCCGGTTCCCGCCCGTCGCAGACGACATTTGACATTGTGGGACAAATGAATAGATCTCACTGGTCGCTGCGCTGCCGCGTGAGCAAGCCGTGCCATGAGTTGCACACAGCGACCCAAATTCACTTGTTCCCTTTCACGCTGGGTTCATGACGCGTTCGCCGAGAGGTGTGGGACGGGCCTGCGCCGTCGCTGGTGAGCGATCACCGTCTCGCATCGACAAACGGTGCGGGGTCAAACATGGACCCCCCGGCCTCTTCGTCGAGGGTGGTCCGGCAAGGATTGACGTGTTCGATTTTGACATGCTCGGGCTCAACGAGGCCCTAAACGACGCCCTCAAACGTGCGGGTTTCAGCGAACCGACGCCCATCCAGAACCAGGCGATTCCCCTGGCGCTGGCCGGGCACGACGTTTTGGGCCTCGCGCAGACCGGCACTGGGAAGACCCTGGCCTTTGGACTGCCCCTCATCAATGCGCTGCTCTCTGAGCCTCGAAGGCCACAGCCGAAGACGGCCAAGGCGCTGGTGCTGGCCCCGACGCGGGAGCTTGTCATCCAAATCGCAGAGAGCCTCAAGACGCTGACGGGCGCCACCCGAATTCGGGTCGCCACGGTTGTCGGCGGACAATCGATCGGGCGGCAGATCGGTCTACTGTCAAAGGGCACCGATATCCTGGTCGCCACACCCGGGCGGTTGATCGATCTGATGGATCGAGGGGCTGTCAGTCTCGCATCCGTCCACCATCTGGTTCTCGACGAAGCGGATCAGATGCTCGACCTCGGCTTCATCCACGCCCTGAGACGAATTGCTCCGAAGCTGGGGCAGCCCCGCCAGACGATGCTGTTTTCTGCGACCATGCCGAAACAGATGGAAGAGGTGAGCCGCACATACCTCACAAACCCGCGTCGGGTTCAGGTGTCGCCGCCTGGAAAAGCCGCGGACAAGATCGCACAATCGGTGCACTTCCTCGAGAAGCCGTCCAAGCCCTCGAAACTTCGGGAGATTCTCTCCAAGGATCTCGACGCGCTGACACTGGTCTTTGCGCGGACGAAACATGGTGCGGAGAAGCTTGCCAAAGGGCTGATCGCAGATGGTTACAATGCCGCGTCGATCCACGGCAACAAAAGCCAAGGGCAACGGGATCGCGCAATCAAGGCGTTTCGGGATCGGACCGTCACCATCCTCGTGGCAACGGACGTCGCGGCGCGCGGGATCGACATTCCCGGTGTTGGCTATGTCATCAACTACGATCTGCCCGAGGTTCCCGACAACTATGTTCATCGGATCGGCCGAACGGCACGCGCCGGGCGCGACGGTGAGGCCATCGCCTTCTGCGCACCCGATGAAGGCGCACTGTTGAGGCAAATCCAAAATCTGATGAAAGTCGACATCCCGGTGGCGAGTGGCACCCCGCCTCTGTCGCCTCAGCCGGAGGCGCGGCGTCGGGGTGGAAAGCCAACCGCCACCGCCGCAGCACAGGCCAACGGCAAACGCCGGAGGAGACCCAGACGACGCGCCGCATGACCTCACATCTTTTGGGCTACGGCACAAACACGCCGGGGCGTTGGCGGAGTTCCGCGTGTGATCAGGCCCTGTGTTCCAAGGGCATCAGTGACAAAAAGTGACATCCTACCAGGCGCCTGTCGGCAGATAGGGTTAATTCCACGTGCACCGAGCAATTGAGCGACAAACCGGCTGGGGGATTTTGCTGTGAACTCTACTCAGCCCGAGCTATGCGAGGGGCAACGCCCAGCTAAGATCTTTCATGGGATGGCCGTGTGCCGCGTCAGCGGGGGTCGTGCGCGATGTGTGTCTTTTTCACTGGATCACAAACCGCACCTCTGTATGCGTTGAATAGGTTGGTCTTTCGAACACGTCTTGTGCGTCAAGTCATTCCCCTGCGAACCTCAGAGTAAAGATAGTTCCAATGTCATCCGAAGAGCTTGTGGTAAATCTCCACGCGAAGGAGCAGAGTTGGAGTTGGTTGTCTCACAGGACGCCGCCAGAGAGGTTTTACTGGAAGAGCTACTCGGAACGCCCGCAATCTGGCGTCGAGAGGCTGATCACGCGCCCGCAATTGGGTCGATATCGGGCGATTTGGTCCGGTGTATCAGCCGCTCGTCGCGAGAACGCGGCGTTGATCGTGACACATGGCCCACAATTGGCGGCTGCGACGCAGGTCCTCTGCCGGACGACGGGGCTTCGTATACCGCATTTGGCGGTTGCGTTCACAATGACCCGTTTGCCCGGCCCGGTCGGGCGCGCTTACATCAAACGCGCCGTCCGGGACATCGATCGGTTCGTTTGCTTTTCAAGCATCGAGAGGGCGCGCTACGCCGAGGTCTTCGACATCCCGACCGACAAGATCGACATCTTGCGCTGGAGCGTCGCAGAGCCTGAGTACGACCTCGCCGCTCCGCCCCTCGTCGACGGCGACTACATCTGTGCAGTGGGCGGTGAAGGGCGGGACGTTCCAACGCTCTTCGCAGCCATGCAAGAGCTTGCGGACATGAAGCTCGTTCTGGTGACTCGGCCGGCCAACATCGCCGGCTTGGAGGTTCCGGCGAACGTTGAGGTGCGCACCAACATCCCGCTGGAGGAGGTCTGGAACATCACCCACAACGCGCGCCTCCATGTTCTGCCGTTGGTCAGCAGCGATGTTCCGGCGGGGCACGGCACACTGATCATGGCAATGCAACTCTCCACCCCGTCTGTGGTCACCCGGTCCGAGGCCATGATCGACTATGTTGAGGGCGATAAGACCGCCCTCGAGTGTGAGCCCCAAGATCCGTTCTCGCTCTGCGATCAAGTTCGCCGGTTGTGGGACGATCAGGACCTCGCGGACCGGATCACATCCGCGGGGCGCCGTTTCGCCATTGAGGAATGCAGCGAGGATCGGACTTATGCGTATTTTCATACTTATTTGAAAGAGCGTGGCTTGATCTCAGAGACGGATGCGGTTGCGTAGGCCAATGGATCACGACTTTGGTGGAGAGCGCCCCTGGCGCGTGGGCATCATCGGCACCGGGTTCACGGCGCGGAGCCTGATCAACCTGATCCGGATGATGCCTGACCTGACGGTGACCCGAGTGCTGACGAGGCGCCCCATCGACCGTGTCACGGGCATTGCCTCGGACGTCATGCTGACCAACCACATCGCCGAGCTGATCGAGCAGAGTGATGTGGTCGTCGAATGCTCGGGCGACGTCGTGCATGCAGCCGAGGTCGTGCGGGACGCGATGGCGGCCGGCAGGCCGGTCGTGACCATGAACAGCGAGTTTCACGTCACCTGTGGCTCCCATTTTGTCGACAAGGGCTATTTGACGGAGGCCGAGGGCGATCAGCCCGGCGCCACAGCCGCGCTCCACCGGGATGTCGTCGGCATGGGGTTCACGCCCCTCGTCTACGGGAACATGAAGGGCTTTCTCAGCCTCGACCCGAGCCCCGAGGACATGGAGCACTGGGCCAAGCGTCAGGATTTCAGCGTCGCGATGACGACGTCCTTCACCGATGGCACAAAAGTGCAGGTCGAGCAGGCCCTGATCGCCAACATGTACGGGGCCGACATCGTGAAGACCGGTCTGCTGGCACCTGAGGACAGCGATTTCGAAAAGGCCGCGCTCAGCCTCGCGCATGCAGCGGAGCGTCACGGCCAGCCGATTTCCGACTTCGTCGTGTCCGCTGGACAAGTGCCCGGCGTGTTTATCGTCGCAACACATGCCGACCATCAAAAGATGATCCTCCGCAATCTCAAGATGGGTGACGGACCCCACTACATCTTGGTCCGCCCGTATCACCTCTGCGCGATGGAAATCCCGAAGACGCTTCGGGCCGTCCGCGCCGGCGCGCCCCCGCTTCTGAACAACTCTACCTCGCCGCGCATTGGCGTGGCAGCGATTGCAAAGCGGGCAATCCCAGCAGGGCATATCATCGACCACGGCATCGGGAGCTTTCTGCTGCGCGGCCAGGCGGTTCGCCTCGCCGATGCTCCACACCATGTGCCGATCGGCTTGATCCAGAACGCAACCGTCACGCGCGCGATTGAGCCGGGCCAGATGCTGCTGCTCGACGATGTCGATTTGCCCGACAGCCTCGGCCGCGACCTCGCCCTCAGTCTTGTGTCGGCTGGATAGCGGTCGCAGCCCCTCAAGCGTGTCCCGGGCGAGCGGTTGTGCACTGCCAACCTGTGCACAATTTGCGCACGGGCGGATGCGCATCTGATCATCTTGTGTCCAAATGGCCCACTCCGCTACCACGGGCGTATCAATAATAAATGCACAGGGCAGAACAATGAGAAGCGCGGACCTCATCCTTGGCATCAAAGTCATCGTAACGCTTGTGAGCCTCGTCTATGGTATCGTGCCCGCCATTGCAGATTTGAATGAGACGCATCTCTACAACCCGGACTGGAGTCCTCATGCCCGTGTGCATGGAGCATGGTTCCTGTTTTTCGGTGCCTTCATGGCATTCACTGCAATCTACTTGATATGGATCCGCAATGACGTCGTGCTTGGGACTGTCATTGGCATTTGTTTCGTAGCCGGATTTTGGTCCGCGGTCCTCACAGCCTCGCTCTATGGTGGCGCTCTTGTGGATCCCAATGGCATTGAAACGCGCATTCTAGGCCTCGAGTCCAACGTGGCCGTGTTTTCAGTTCTAACACTCCTCCTGGCAGGGTCGCTCGGCCTTTTCCTCCGAGGCAGGTCCGGGCCAAAATAGCCCGAGCCCTAACCCAGGGGGGGCGACACCTCCACATTTGGCCCGAACCCTCTCGCCGACACGACCAAGCATCGGTCCGGTCGGATGTCGACAATTGGGCGTCGGCGGCCCAGAGAGTAAGGACGGGAGGCTCGATCACACCGGATCCTATGTCGCGACCGAGGACATGACGCGCCGACACCCGGCCCGAAAAATGTGGTAACAGGGAGGGGGCGGCCATGCGCGTGATGTGTCTGAACGGTTGGGGCGGCACCCTTCACGAGGAGCTCCTGCCTTTTCTTCGCCAGGCCCAACCCGAGGTCCTCTGCCTGCAGGAGGTTGTTCACACGCCGCAGTCGACAGAGTCATGGCTGACCTATCGCGACGGGGCGCATGTCTTGCCGCAGAGGGCGAACTTTTTTGACGACGTTTCAGACGCGCTCCATGATCACGCAGCTACGTTTTGCCCGGCCGCCCTCGGCACCCTCTGGAACGAGGCCTCGGAGGTCCGGTCTCAGTGGGGTTTGGCGACGTTCGTGCACCGCGCGCTGCCCGTCGTCGGTCAGGTCCAGGAGTTTGTGCACAAGACCTTTTCGGCGCATGGCTACGGCGCGCATCCTCGCTCGCGCAGCGCCCATGCCGTGCGGCTCTACGACCTAGAGCGCGGTCGATTTGTGAGCGTCACCCACATGCACGGGCTGCGCGATCTTGCTGGCAAGATGGACACACCGGCGCGCGCGGAGCAGGCGCGTCGGCTGCTTGCGCTCTCCGAAGCGGTGTCGGCGCCGGGCGATCTCCGCGTGATCTGCGGGGACTTCAATGTCGAGCCGGGGAGCGAGACGCTCAGGCTTCTTCGGGCCGCCGGCTTCACGGAGCTCGTCACCCGCCATGGGATCGAGGGCACGCGCACCTCCCACTACAAGAAGCCGGGCAGGTTCGCCGACTACATGCTGATCGACGATGAGAGCGCTGTCCGGGACTTCCAGGTGATCCGCACGCCGGAAGTGTCCGATCACTGTCCGCTCCTGCTTGAGCTGTGAGCCGCACGTCCTTTCATCGAATTGTCACAAAAACTTTGAAGAGCGCTGTTTTAACCAAGCGTCAAATGGGGTCAGGAAGGCGAGGACAGGGAATGCGGGAACTTTTCTTGGCGAGCGCGGTCAGTGCGTTGAGTACGACGGCAGCGCTGGCAAACTGCCCGGCGGTGACTGTCGCGGATAATATGGGGGTCGCGCCAGGCGCATTCCCGCAGCAGTACGAACTCGCCGAGTTCGAAGCGGCCGCCGGCTGCATCCTCGTGTTTTCCACCAACCCGGAGATCGAGGCGCTCAATGCCGAGATCCAGGGCAACGCCGCCCTGCCCCCTTTGGCCGAGCGCCTGCCGTCCGAGCCGCTCGTCGTCGTGCCCTATGATATGGCCGGCACGTATGGCGGGACCTTCGACGCGCTCTCCAACAACACAGAGGCCGGAACCTCCGATTTCCTCTCGATCCGGCACGTCAATCTCGTGCGCTATTCCGACGATCTCGAGACGATTGTGCCAAACGTCGCCAAGTCCTGGTCCTGGAACGAGGACTTTACGGAACTGACGATGTCGCTCCGCGCCGGGCACAAATGGTCCGACGGAGCACCGTTCACGAGCGCCGACGTTGCGTTCTGGCTGAACAACCTCGCGCTCGACCCGAACATCATCGAGAAGCCGCGGGATTATGTGCTCGCCGGCGGTGAGCCGATCGAGATCGAGATCGTCGATGAGCAGACGTTCACGCTGAAGCTTGCCGCACCGAAGCCGGGGCTCCTCGTCCATTTCGCAACGTCCTACGCTCAGGCATTCCAGCCGAAGCACTTCCTCGGTCAGTTTCACCCGGCGATCTCGGATGACGCGGATGTGGCGGCGCAGGCGCTTGGCTTTGAGAACGGCTACGAGGCGGTGAATTACTACTACGGCGCATCGGATTGGACCGACACGCCCTCGCCAATGCTCCGCGACCCGGCGCGGGTTGCCTCGCTGCCGGCTGCGACGCAACCGACGCTGGAGAGCCACATCTACACAGCCGACACGACCGAAGGTCGGAAGCTCGTGGCGAATCCCTACTTCCACCAGGTCGACACAACCGGTCAGCAGCTCCCCTATATCTCGCGCCAGGACGAGCTCTATAAAAACGACAACGAGGTTCGGATCCTCGCGCTCGTCAATGGCGAGGTGGACTACAAGTCCCAGTCGGTGCAGCTGCCCTCCGCGCCCCTCCTTCTCGAGAACCAGGAGAAGGGAGACTATACGATCCAGCTGAAGCCGACGATTGCGCTGCCCGCGTTCTCCTTCAACGTCACATCGCCGGATGAGGCCAAGCGCGCGGTCTTCAACTCCGTCGACTTTCGCCGGGCGATGTCGGTGGCGATCAACCGCGATGAGCTGAACGAAATCGCGTTCTTCGGTCTCGGCGTGCCGCAGGCCTATCTCGGGTTCTCGCCGGTCCCGGAGTTCGCTCAGGAGTTCGCGACCTCGGGCATAGAGTTCGATCCCGAGGCCGCGACAGCCGCACTCGACGCGCTCGGCATGGTGGACACGGATGGCGACGGCTTCCGCGAGCTGCCCAATGGCGACAAAGTCGTGCTGAACATGCAGTTCACGACGCAGGGCATCTCGGGCACCGTGGTCGAGATCGTGGCGCAGAACTGGGCTGATGTCGGGCTCCAGACCACTGTCAAGGAGGTCACGCCCGATGAGTACCGGGCCGCACAATCGGCCAACGAGCTCGATGTGCAGATCTGGCAGCAGGGCACACCGGTTGCGATCGCGCTCGGCAGCTCGGAGCGGTTCGTGCCGCCCTATGGCTCGTATTTCGACCACCGCGTCGGGATGGGCTGGGCCGAGTGGATCGACTCGGGCGGCGCTGCAGGGATCGAGCCTCCGCAATTTGCGATGGACATGATCGAGGACATCGCCGCCTTCCAGCAGGCCGTGCCCGGATCGGCGGACGCGGCCGAGATCGGAGCGCGGATCGCTCAGACCTGGGCGGAGACCTTCCTGATGATCGGGACCGTCAACGCCCCTGCCCCGATCTATGTGCGCAACGGCCTGAAGAACGTGCCGGAGTTCCAGACCTGGAGCTACGAGTACTACCGCACCTACCCCTATCGCGCGACGCAGTGGTTCCTGGCCGAGGACAACTGATCTGTGCTCTGATCGCGGTGGCTCCCGCGTCATGACAGATCGGACCGGGTGCACCGATGCACCCGGTCGACGCATTTAGGGGAAGGGGATGGCCAACTTCATTCGCTTCGTGGCGATCCGCGGCGTTCTCGCCGTCGTGACCCTCCTCCTTGTGTCGCTTCTTGTCTTCTCGCTGATGGAGGCGGTGCCCGGCGACTGTGCCGAACGCTACCTCGCCTACAAGAACACCCAAGGCGAGAACCTGACCCGCGAGGACATCGAGGCGGAACGCGCGCGCCTCGGCCTCGACCAGCCCTTCCTGCTCCGCTGGGGCGCCTGGGTCGCGGGTGCGTTCACCGGCGATTTCGGGGAGAGCTGTATCCTCCGCGTCGGGATCAGCCAGCTTCTCGGCTCCAAGTTTCTTATCTCGGCCGGGATCTGTTTTGCGGCGCTCTTCGTCGCCTATCTGATCGCCATTCCGGTCGGCATCTACGCAGCGCAGTCCCGAAGCCCTGTCGTCAACAACTCGCTCCGCTTTGTCTCCTATCTGGGTCTTGCGCTGCCGAACTTTCTGCTGGCGCTGATCATTATGCTGATCTCGACCGTCTATTTCGGGGACAGCCTCTCGGGTCTCTTTTCGCGGGAGTTCCGAGACGCGCCTTGGTCGATGGCGAAAGTTTGGGACTTTCTCTCGCGGGCCTGGCTGCCGGTCTTCATCCTTGGGTGGTCGGCCACGGCCTTCGCACTTCAGACCGTGCGCGCGCTGATGCTCGATGAGCAGTCCAAACTCTACGTCACAGCCGCGCGGGCGCGAGGGCTCTCCGGAGGGCGGCTTCTCTGGCGCTATCCGGCGCGCCACGCGCTCGGGCCGATCGTGAACTCGCTCGGGTTCGATCTCAACCGGATCTTCAATGAGCTGCCCGTCGTCGCTGTGATCCTGACGCTGACCGAGGCGGGCGCCCTCCTCCTTGAAGCGCTTGCGCGGTCCAACGATCAACAGCTCGCCGGTGCGATCATATTCCTCCTGACCGCCACCATCGTCGGGCTCAACTTTCTGACCGATGTGGCGCTCGCCCTCATCGACCCCCGGATGCGATCCTCCGTCATGGGAGGACGAGCATGACTGAGATCTCTCAGGAAAGAAAGGAGGCCTACTTCACCGCCTCCCAGAGCCAGCTCATCTGGGCGCGCTTCAAAAAGCAACGGGCAGCGATGGTGGCGGCCGTCATCCTCGCGGCGCTGATTGTCGTGGGCGTCTTCGCGGATTTCGTCGCGCCCTACAATCCGACGCTTGCCGGCGCCAACAAGGACTACACGAACGGTGCGCCGCAGATCCCGCGCTTTTGCGACGAGGCCGGATGCTCGGCCCGGCCCTTCATCTACGGCGTGAAGCGCGAGCGCTCGCTCGCGACCAACTTTCGGTGGGTCACGACCATCGACACGGAGGATCGCCGCTACGTTCAGTTCTTTGTCCAGGGCGACCGCTACACGTGGCTTGGCGTGACGCTCGACCGCCACCTCTTCGGCGTCGATGAGGGGAAAATCCACCTCTTCGGGACCGACGACACTGGCAAGGACATCTTCAGCCGCACACTCCACGCCATCAGGACCTCGCTGGCTGTCGGCACGATGGGGGTGCTGATCTCGTTTGTCCTCGCCCTCGTGATCGGGGGCGTCGCGGGGTTTTACGGCGGGGTCGTCGACGGCGTTCTGCAGATGCTGACAGACACGACCCGGACGATCCCAGCGATCCCGCTCTTCATGGCCCTCGCAGCCTTCCTCCCCGACACGTGGTCCGCGGAGATGAGGTTCTTCTTCATCTCGCTGATCCTCGGCCTCATCGGCTGGCCAACGCTTGCGCGGCGGGTCCGAACGCACCTTCTGGTGGAGAGAAACCAGGATTATGTCCTCGCCGCCCGCCTCTCCGGCGCCTCGTCCGGTCACATCATCCGGCGCCACCTCCTGCCGAGTTTCACGAGCTACATCATCGTCGATTTGGTGATTTCGTTTCCCTATATGGTTCTCTCCGAGACGGCGCTCAGCTTCATCGGGCTCGGGTTGAAGGACCCCGTGACCTCACTCGGCGTCCTCCTCCAAAACACAACCCAGGCGGATGTGCTCTTGAACTACCAATGGTACTTCATCCCGGTCGTCTTCTTCGTCACCCTCGTCATGGCCTTTGTCTTCGTGGGCGACGGCCTCCGCGACGCGGCGGACCCATACGCACAAACCAAATCATGAGCCTTGTGACCGTCGACAACCTGACGATCCGGTTCCAGACGGATGAAGGGCTGATCACGGCCGTGGAGGACGTGTCCTTCACGCTTGAGCCCGGCGAAGTGCTCGGCCTCGTGGGCGAGAGCGGGTCTGGCAAGTCGGTGACGGCAAAGGCGCTGATGCAGCTCAACGGACGAAACGCCGTCTACAGCCCGCACTCGCGGATCACGCTCCACACGGAGCCGCCCGTCGATGTCCTCAGCCTCCGGCGGGAGCGGGACATGCTGCCGATCCGGGGCGGCGCCATCTCGATGATCTTTCAGGAGCCGATGGCCTCCTTCGCGCCATCGATCCGGATCGGCGCGCAAATGGTCGAGCAGCTGATGATCCACACGGACATGTCGTCCAAGGCCGCCAAAGCGCTCTCGATCGAGATGCTCGACCGCGTGGGGATCATCGAGCCAGCCAAGCGCTTCGATCAATACGCGTTCGAGTTCTCGGGCGGCATGCGGCAGCGCGCGATGATCGCCATGGCCCTCTCCACCCGCCCGCAGCTTCTGATTGCGGATGAGCCGACAACAGCGCTCGACGTCACGATCCAACGCCAGGTGATCGACCTGATGAAGGAGCTGGTGGCCGAGTTCGGGATGTCGATCCTCTTCATCACCCATGATCTCGGCGTGATCGCGCAGACAGCCGACCGCGTTGCGGTGATGTATCTCGGCCGGATCCTCGAGACCGGTCCCGTGCGCGACGTCCTGCGCCACCCGGCACATGCCTACACGCGAGGGCTTCTCAACGCATTGCCGAACCTGGACAATCTCGACGCGCCGCTGACGCCGATCCCGGGTGACATCCCCTCGCCCCTCGAGCGTCCGTCGGGCTGCGTCTTCCACCCGCGGAACGCAGAGCTCGCGCCCGGCTCCCGCTATGAGACCGAAGTGCCGCCCCTGACGGAGGTCGGGCCCGGCCATTTCGCCGCCCTCTTCCCGGATGACGTCCGATGACACCGCTGATCCGGATCGAGGATCTGACCGTCGCCTACCCGCTCGGGGGCAGCCTCGTCGGCACGGCCCCGATGCTGACGGCTGTCAAGGCTGTCTCGCTCGAGATCCCGAAGGGCGGCTTCGTGGGCCTCGTCGGCGAGAGCGGATCCGGAAAGACGACGCTCGGCCGGGCGATCCTGAAGGCCGCCCCGATCTCGGGCGGACGGATCACATATGATGACGGGGAGAGCCGCTTTGACATCGCTACTCTGACCGGCAAGGCGGAGCGCGCCTTCCGCAGCCGCGCCCAGCTCATCTTTCAGGACCCCTATGCAGCGCTGAGCCCCCGCATGACCGTCCGCGACATCATCGCGGAACCGCTCGAGGTTCTCGGCCTCACCGCGAGCCGCGCTGAGACCGATGAGCGTGTGCGCGACATTGCCGCGCAGTGCCGGCTGAACCTCGAACACCTCCGACGCTACCCGCACGCGTTCTCCGGCGGTCAGCGCCAGCGGATCTCCATCGCACGAACGCTCGTCTCCGCGCCCAGATTCGTGGTCGCGGATGAGTGCGTGGCGGCCTTGGACGTGTCGATCCAGGCCGATATCCTGAACCTCTTAAGGCAGCTCCAGGCCGATCTCGACCTCACCTTCCTCTTCATCTCCCACGATTTGAGCGTCGTCGCGCATGTCTGCGACTATGTGGCCGTCATGTATCTCGGCGAGATCGTCGAGGAGGGGCCGACACGGGAGATCTTTGCGCGCCCCCAGCACGACTACACCAAGCGCCTCCTCTCGGCGATCCCGTCGCTCGACCCCGACCAGCGGTCCCGCGTGCGCTTCAGTTGACAGCCCCGGGCGGCGCGGCAAGGTGGGCAGGCGCAGCAAGAGAGGTGCGGTGGTGCCGTCAGATCGCTTGATGTCTGGCGTGGTCCTGACGGGCCATGGCGGGCCGGAGGTTCTCGCCTGGCGCGACGACCTGCCTGTCCCGGTTCCGGGGCCCGGAGACGTTTTGATCCGGGTGACGGCTGCAGGTGTCAACAACACGGACATCAACACACGCATCGGTTGGTACTCCAAAGGCGACCAGGATGCAGCGGACGCCGCCTGGACCGGCAAGCCGCTCGATTTGCCGCTGATCCAGGGGGCGGACATCTGCGGCCCGATCGAGGCCGTTGGACCCGGGGTCGATCGGGCCCGCATCGGCAACCGGGTCATCGTGGAGCCCTGCCTCCGCGAGGTGAACGGCTCTGAGGTGAGCCCGCCCTGGTACATCGGCTCGGAGTGCAATGGCGGGTTTGCCCAATATGTTCGGGTCGCTGCCTCTCATGCGCATTCCATCGACGCTCCGCTGAGCGACGTGGAGCTCGCGTCCTTCCCCTGTTCCTACTCGACAGCCGAGAACATGTTGACCCGCGCATCGGTCGATCACGCCGACACAGTGCTTGTGACGGGCGCTTCGGGCGGTGTCGGGTCGGCCACCGTCCAACTTGCGCGCGCGCGTGGGGCGCGCGTGATCGCGGTGACGAGCCCTGCCAAGGCCGACACCCTTCGGGGCCTCGGCGCAGACCGAACCGTCGGGCGGAGTGACGATCTCGTCAGCGCAATCGGGGCCAACAGTGTCGATGTCGTCATCGACCTTGTCGCGGGACCCGCCTGGCCCACCCTCCTCGACGTCCTGCGCCCAGGCGGGCGATATGCGGTTGCCGGCGCGATTGCGGGGCCGGAGGTGATGTTGGACGTCCGAACCCTCTACCTCAAAGACCTGAGCTTTTTCGGCTGCACCATCCTCGATCCCGGTGTCTTCGCAGCACTCGTCACGCGGATTGAGCGGAGCGAGATCGCACCGCTTGTGGCCGAGACCTTCCCATTGCGCGATATATCCGCCGCGCAAGCGGCGTTCCAAGAGAAGGGGCATGTCGGCAAGATTGTCCTGACCGTGCCCTGAGCCTCAGAAGCTGTAGCTGATCCCAAGGCCACCGAAGACCTGCGTGGGCGAGCCCACATCGTCCAC